>JAYTVK010000028.1:0-27432 GCA_043744595.1 Candidatus Lloydbacteria bacterium | reverse complement strand
GATTCAGGCCGTCGAGGAGAGTGCGAACAAGGGCGTCATTTGCGAACCCCTGCGCGCGGCGTTTTGAAATGTTCATATCTGCCTCCGTAGAGCGGGGTTGATGGTCCGTCTTTGTTCTACCACCTGTGGGAAAAACCGCAACTGTAACGCTTTGCAAATTTGGATGCCATGCTAGGCATGGAGAAAGTGATGAAGGAGGCGTACTTCTGAGTACGGTGACTGATGCACAGAGGCTCCATAACGAAGCAGGGCGCCAAATGTGTGAAGCGTTAGATCACGCTGTCGGGGTCAACCCTCACAGAGATGTCTGTGGGCAAGGATTTAATTAGCGAGAATAACTCAACATTTGGCCATGCTTTCTTTGCGGTATCTCCTTCGCGCGGGATCTTTATCAGTGCATTCATGATGTACTTACCTTTCACCTTTGCGATGAAGCCGGGGAATGATACCGCATGATAGAGCCCGAAGAGTTTTTCGATCTCTTCCATGACCGCTCTGCCTTCGACTTTACCGCCTTCGTGGGTGAATTTTATCAAGGTCGAGTATGGAGGGTAGGAGAGACGCTTGCGCGCTTCGAGTTCCGAGCGAAAGAATTCGCCCATGTTGCCCTGGCTCGCAAGTGCGAACAGCGGCAGGTCCGGATCGCGTGTTTGTATCAAGAAATGTTCAGTGGCTTTTTCGCGTAGCGAGAGCAGTAGTCGGAATACTCGCTCACCGATACGGAAGTCTGGCATGGTCAGAAGCGAATTCACCGACAGCACCGCCACGCTCGCAATTGGCTCGGTGAGATAGGGAAGCGCCATCTCGGTGCCGATGAGGATGGCACCGGGGGTCGCATAAAATTTCTCTATCACTTTTTTTGCTTCGCTGTGTTTTTCGATGACGTCGCGGTCAACACGAAAGATCTGCGCATCAGGGAAACGACTCCTGATCGATTCTTCGGCCTGCACTACTCCAATGCCAAGCGGGACGAGCCGCCAGCCTCCGCAGTGCCTGCAGGTAAGATTGGTATCTTTCTCTACTCCGCAGCGATGACAGAGAAAAATGTTTGGCGATATTTCTCCCTCGACAGGCGCACTGTCTGAAATGGGAGCCGCAGTTCTCCGGTGCAAGACGACCGGTGCGCTGCAATTGTCGCATGCGACTACCGTACCGCAGTCGCCACACACGGTCATCGGTGCGAATCCGCGTCTGACACCCAGAATGAAAATATGTGAGCCTCTCTGACGTGTCTCTTCAATAAGATCAACGAGCTCTGCAGAACAGATAGCGACCTTGCCGGTCGCAGGCTGCTCGCCTGATGAACGCATGTCGACGATCTTTGGCACTGCGGTCGAAGGGATGCGTGACTTTGGACGCATCAGTGCTTCGAATTCACCGAGTTCTTTGCGGTACAGCGTCTCGACACGGAGAAAGAGGTCACCAAGGATGAGATCTGCACCGCTTGCGCGCGCGAATTGTTCCGCAAAATAACGCAGGTCGATGAATGGTCTCGACTGAAGGTTGTAGCTTGCCGAACTTTCTTTATCGATGATGATGCTTTCGATGTCGGGCCTCGGAATTGCGAGATACAGTGGTGTGCCGATGATGAGGACCGGGTGTTTGGTCGAAAGTATCTCCGCCCAGCGTTTCTCTATTTCTTTCTTGGTGAGGCCACTATGCAGGATGAAGGTGTAACTCTGGATACCTTTTTCGATGCGCGCATACGTGTGCTCGATGTCCTGCACTGAAGGGAGTACGAAGTAGCACGATGCGCCGCGCGCGAATACTTCTCGGATGTGACTCTTGTACGTGGCAATGCGCTCGGCGTCTTCAGCCTGAAGGATGAACTGCTGTCCGATATTCATGCGCTTTTGTAGTGGAGTATCCGGCGAGATGACTTGTTTTGCGCTGATGATAGTGCTCGGGAATACCGCTTGAATGACCGCACCAGTCGATGCGGCATAATAATTCGCGGTCACTTCTGCGGCTTCGACAAATGCGGGCGAGAAGAAATTGTGTGCGCGCACGCGTTCGAGTTTCTTGAGAGCGAATTCTGATTGCTTCAGTTCAGACTTTGCCTCGGCAGCAGGTAGGGAGCGGATCACCATCGCCGGGGTCGACGCACCGCGTAGCGGCACCGAAACCAGCGTCCCTTTGGCGATAGGGTCTTTGGTGAAATACGACAACTCATCGATAGGGATGCCGCGTTTGATGGGTGCGACGGTAACTACGTACATGATTCTATATTAGCATGAGTTTTCTGCTCTCTTAGTCCTGCGCAGTCTTGACCCCTCCTGTCGTTATGGTACTTTATGCACAGTTCAGCCTTAAGGCTCTTTCTGTGTAATCAACCTTCAGGGGGGGGTGTGAATATGTCTGACATGCTTGATTCGGAAGCCGGAGAAGAGCTTGCCGAAGAAGAGGCGCTAAAGATTAGCCGTATCGACAGTACTCATGAACTGATCCGCCTTTTCATGTTTGTCGGTGGCAGCAAGGCGGAGTGGGAAAAACTCCGAGATGAATTCACGACCCGTTTCGGCAAAGAGGGGTTTCGCGGCAAAGACTGCAAAGGAGAAATGGCACTCGGCTATTTTTGGGGGAAGTACTACCTTGCCCTCAAGGAAGAACGTCTGCGTCTCGAAATGCGGGCAAAGGTTGCGTGAATTTTTTTGAAGCAGAGCCGTCCTCACATTCCTGTGGGCGGTTTTCTTTTTGCAGGAAAGTGATAGGATTTTTATGGATGTACACCGTGAGCTCATTTCAGTTGCAAAGGAAACGTTATGGACATGACCCGATCTGGCAGTAGCCCGATGACACTCAGCGTCGCATGCAGACATACCATGATCGCGATCGACCTCGCGCTCGCCGGGGAACCGCTTCCCGATGAAGACCCCGAAAGCCTCGGCACACAACTGTCGCTTTCAACCGGCGTCTACTACATCGCAGAGCTGTTTGAAACAGCACGCGCAACCATTCTCTACGTGAAGTCCGGCGACCCGGCACATCGCAGTCAGCGGGCAAGTACGCTGGTCCAAGATCTCGAGATGGTCGCGCTCCTCATGAATCAAGGCGATGCACTCCGGGAGCTGTCTCCGCGCATGCATTTCGAAGAGCACTTCTGTCTCATGAACCGCGCGATGTGGACGATCATCGAAGGAGGGTTCCTCATTCGTGCCGATGTGCTGTGCGGTGTCAGAAACATCTGCGAGCGGATGGCCACTTCACTCGAAGATGGGGAAGTACGTCCTCATCCGTCACCGGTGTCGTACGAGCCGCAGCGCCGCATCTCGTTTCGCAACTTTAGGCACAGTGTGAGCTTCCGAGCTCATGCGTGAATTCGCAGCAAGAGCAAGGGGCCCAACGAGATCTTCGTTGTGGCCCTTTTTTATACCCCATTTCTTGAATTCATAAGTTTCTCGTATAATGCCTCTACTATAAGATCACACGCTGCTATGTCCGAACACTTCATCATCAAAGGTCTCGCCGGAAAGAAAACCCTTACAGGAGAGATAGCTATTGTCGGCGCAAAGAATGCTGCACTCAAGGCTATCGCTGCAAGTGTACTCTTTAAGACTCCGCTCCATCTTTCGAACGTCCCGCATATCGAAGACGTCTCACGCATTCTCGACATTCTCACCGAGATGGGTGGCTCGGCTATCTTTGCCGACCATGAAGTGAAAGTCGATGCGCGTAAACTCTCGACCACGACACTTACTCCCGAGATCTCAAAGCGGCTGCGCGCATCGATAGTTCTGACCGGACCGATGCTCGCGCGCTACGGCAAAGTGCAGTTCCCTCATCCGGGCGGCTGCGTCATCGGCGAGCGACCGATCGATCTCTTCATTGAAGGCTACAAGAAAATGGGTGCCAAGATCACTAAGAAGGGAAGATTCTATGACATTGTCGCACCAAAAGACGGCTTACGCGGCGCGGAAATATTTTTCCGTCTGGCGAGTGTCACCGGCACCGAGACCTTCATGATGGCGGCGACGCTTGCGAAGGGGATGACGGTCATCAAGAATGCGGCGATGGAGCCTGAGATCAAGTGGCTCGCGGAAATATTGAATGCATCGGGCGCAAAGATCGAAGGCGCAGGTACTCCCGTCATTACCATCAAAGGAGGTAGTGTGCTCTCGCAGAAAGGCAAAGCATATAGAGTGATTCCTGACCGCATCGAAGCCGGCAGCTTCCTCATCCTCGGTGCGCTCGCGGCAAAGCGTCTGACCCTACGACATGTTGTGCCCGAACACCTCGGCTCCTTGATCGAACTTCTTTCATATGCCGGCACTGATGTCGAGATAGGAAAAGATTTCATTACCGTAAAAAATGGAGGCCAAAAAAATAATCAGCAAAAAGAATTGCGCGCCGTGCCGCTGCGTACTCATGAGTATCCCGGATTCCCGACCGACCTGCAGGCACCGATGATGATCTATCTCACACAAGCGACGGGCGAGTCGCTCGTATTCGAGACCATCTTCGAGGGGCGTCTCAATTACACTGAGTCACTCAATCGCATGGGAGCGAACATCACCATGATGGATCCGCACCGCGTGCTGGTGAAAGGCCCTTCGAAACTCAAGGGGAGACTTCTTGAGAGTCCTGATCTGCGTGCGGGTCTCGCATTCGTCATTGCTGGCGCTATCGCATCCGGTGTCTCGGAGATACACAATGTCTACAATATTGACCGCGGCTACGAAGACATCGAGAAGCGCTTGCGCGGCATCGGCCTCGACATCGTACGCGTCGGACAAAAAGGAGAATAGGTGAAAGAAGAAGAGATATTACACCTGTGCGCATTTGTGAAAACCTGATGCAATCAATATAATAAGAGACATATGGTCACCAAAGAGCTTTTGGATTTTTTGTCGGCACAACATGCCGCGGGAATGTCGCGTGAAGAGATGGAGCGACTACTCATATCTGAAGGTGGATGGGACAAAGATGATGTAGGTGAGGCGCTTACTGAGCTCGGTATACTTGCAAGTGTTCCGCCCATGCCTACCGTAGTGCAGTCGGTACAAGTACAGGAGACACTGCCGCCGCAATTGGCACAAGATCTAGTGAATGACCCGGCTCCTGTGGCCGCTGTAGAGCAAGAGCAAACTGTTCCGGAAGAAAAAGTACTCCAGGTGATGCATGGACCAAAAGATGCTGAGCCAGCACAACCGTCCGTTGTGGCAAGTGCTCCAGTGCACGAGGACTTTCTCGGTCTGCTTCAGTCAACACATATTCAATCAGCAGAACCGGTACAAGAGCCGCAGAGTATTGCACAGGAATACAAAGAAGAACATCAAGAACTGTATGAGGCTCCAGTTCCAGTCATTTCAGCACCGCAAGCACTTGATGAACTGCTTGCTCCGGTCACTATGCCCACTCTATCCGTGCCTGGGTCCGTGTCACCGACACCTGTCCAGATAGCGACACCTGTTGAGGCGAACAGTACTCCAGCAATTTCACAACCTGCAGAAGTACAGAGCCCAGCATTCACATTCAACCTTGCCGCAATAAAAGACACGAGCGACACGAGTTCTGCTCCTGCAATTGAAACTGTTCCTCAAACTCCGGTGAGTGAGCCGGCAGCTCCTCTACAAGTTTCTCCTCAGATCGCACCACAAGTCGCACCTAGAGAGATAGATGCACTTGCGCCAAAACTTGCCGAGGTCGTTACAAAAGATATCAAGACCAGTTCCGGAGCGGAAATGTGGCTTTCGAGTGCAGGACAAAAAGCAGACGGCTCGCAAGCGACCACTGAAGCACAAAAGATGACCGAAGAGGCCAAGTATCCTCCGCGTTCGGGGGTGCGCTCTATGTCGCAGGACATCCTTCTGCGCGGACGCGGCTCATCAGTGCCGGGAATGCCCGCCATGGTCGCACCGATGACTCAGGATGAGATACTCATGTCGCAGACACCGGAGCAGAAAGCCAAAATTGCAAAAGACAAAGAAATGGCCGATGCAAAAGAAGTCGAGCGACAAGCAAAAGCCGCCGCCAAACTCGCGGGTCCTACTGAGGCAGATATCGCAAAGAAAGGCCGCGTCAAAAAGATCCTCCTCGGTGCAATTGGAGTGGTACTATTTTTCGCACTGCTTGGCGGCGCAGTCACTGCATTCCTTTACGTACGCGGCCCGGACATCGCGACACTCCTCTCCGGTGCACTGACGAATTTCACCGCAGCGCGCTCGCTTGCATATAGCGGCAGTGCCTCAAGTAGCATCGCGCTTTCGGCGGTAGGGGACGGAGTGACACGCAGTGGGGACGTCGGCTTCTCACTCCTCCTCTCCGGTGAGCTCAAAAATGATGCAAGCGGTTTCGGCGATGGCAACCACCATGCGCGTGTCGCGGGCGGGCTGCATTCCGGTGACTATAATTGGTCGACCGATGTTGAATCAGATTTCCGCATGATCGGCGATATCTTGTATTTTCACGTGCTTTCATTCCCGGCACAAAGTGATCTTGATCCGGAAGTATTCAAGACCTACTGGGTGAAGATAGACGTGCCGGAGATCATCAAAGAGCTCGCACTGACCGCAGGTACGGTTGCGCAGGATAATTACGGCTCACTCGCTGGTGGTGGAGACAAGGACACGAGTTTCATGGCGCTCTTCACCAAAGATATACCGTGGAAGGGAGGGTCAAAGGTAGGCACTGAGAAGGTTGGCAACACTGATACGGTCCGCATCAAACTTGTCGTCGATAAAGATGCGCTATTCAAACTCGTCACTGACTTGTACCAAAAATATACCGGCAAAGGTCTTGCGCTCGATGCCGATGGTACTGTGCGCATGAAAGATGCATTGGCGAAGACCTCGATCGAGATATGGGTCGACCCGGTCACAAGCACACTCGCAAAGATATCGGTCACAGGAAACTATGACGATGATATTGCCGGAGTGCATGCCAAGGGACCGCTTGCTATCAGTTTTGAATTTTCACGCTACAACGCACAAGTCACCGCGGCAGTGCCGCAACCGCTTGTGACCCTCGACGACCTCAAGGTGCGCATGGACGATCACAAGAGACTCACTGCACTGCGCGCGCAAGACGCGGCGAAAGTGAACACGCTTGGAGAGATAGCAACCATTCTCAAAGAGTATCACTCTACCAACGGGAAGTACCCGGCATTCCTCACTGATCTGCGTAAGTCCGGAGCCATCTCAAGTACGACCATTCCTGATGCGCTCTATAAACAGGTGGTGTATGCCGCATATGTGAACCCTGGAGATTATTCGAGGACTAACAAATGCACTCCAAAATCGAAGACCTGCGCGCTCTATCACATCGGTATCAATCTCGACGACCCGACAGACCCGGCGCTTGGCAGCGACAGTGATATCATCTCTGACATACGCGGCGCTGATGCGGGAGGATGCACGGGTGAGCACGATACATTCTGCTACGATCTGATCGTTTCGGATGCCGCTCTCGGAGTCGCAACAAGTACGCCATCATCACCGTAGGCCTCGTCATATCAAAGGTTCATCCGCAGTTATTCGTTCATTAAAAAAAATGGTCCCCGACGCACTTCGTATCTATATCAAGGAAAATATCCAAAGTTTTGACAGGGAAGCGCTCCGTACGTCACTCGTGACGGGAGGCTGGCCCGAAGCAGATGTTGCTGCGGCGTTCGCAGAGTTCGATGCATCGCTTGCGTCACCCATGCCGCTCGCGCAGGCTGCGGCACCTGTCATGCCATCCTCTCTGGTTTTCACTCCTGAGATAGTACAAGTTCCTGCTCAGCTTCCGCCGCAAGTCGTCTCTCCCATCGCTCTTCCTCAAGTGGCGCTGCAATCTACTGCTCCGACTGCGGCCCCGATGTCATTCGTACCGACTGTGCAGCCGATGGAATATATCGCACCCGTGACAGCGCCCGCACCCGCCACCCTCACACAGATGCCAGTGATGCCAAGCGCTCAGTTTTCTGCCGAGCCTCTCGTAACGCAAAGCACAGCGGGTGCATCATCAACAAAAAGATTGATCACTATCATCGCGGTGGTGTTCGGAGTCATCGCATTCGGCGGAGGAGCTGCGGCATACATGCTGCTGTCAAAAGACAAAGAGCCGTCGCCAGCGACCGTCATCCTTAATATGCAGTCGGCAATGAAAGATATTCATTCATCACAGACCGTGATGAACATGAATGTGAAGCTTACTGCAACTCCGGATGCACCGCCAAACAACTCCGCACCATCATCCGCGCCGGTATCCGCAGGGAAGCTCGATATGCGACTGATGGCGACGGGAAGTGCGATCATTGGAGCCACCGCCACTTCAACCGACCTTGATCTGGTTTACGCACTTTCCGGTAATGCAGGATACGGACCGTTCTCGATGGACCTCGACTCGGCGCTGCAGGTACGTTTCGTGAAAGGCATTGCCTATGTCAAAGCAGTGAAGCTCCCGCAGATCGTTTCAATGTTCGCCCCAGGAAGTGTGTCGGCGTTCACCGACAAATGGATCAGTGTCGACCCGACGGCCACGTCGACCATTGCGACCATCGAGGGCGCCGGCGTGAATACCTATTCGAGTGTACTTGCCCCGAGTGATGCAGAGCGTAAACGCGCACAAGAGATGCTCATCCGCGACTGGCCGCTCATTATCGCAAGCGTCAAAGATAAGACCGCCCCGATCTTAGACGGACAGACCATGTATCACTACCGCTATACCATCGACCAGAATAAACTCCGGGCGCTGTTCGTAGACTCGATAGATCTCACCAGTGGAACGCAGCAGTTATCTGACGATGAGAAAAAAATGAGCAAAGAGATGTCCGGGCAGATGGCTGCATTCTTCGCCTCATCCTCCGGCGAGCTCTATATCGGCAAAAGCGATTCATATATTCACCGCGCGACCTGGGTCGCACCGGTCGATATCGCGACCTCATCGGTACACGTGGTTGGCAACATTGATCTCGATATATCGATGTCAGACTTCAATACTGTTTCACCTATTCTTGAGCCGACAGACGCACAACCGCTGCAGAAATTGCTCGATGATATGCAAAACAAGGCAAAGCAAACAGTAAGTGAAGGCGACGATCCGGGTATGCTCGGCTCGCTCGTGGTCGCGCGCTCGAAGTCGCGTGATGCGAAACGTATCTCCGACCTCGGACAGATCATGCTCGCCGAAGAACTCTATTTCGATACGCATCAGAAATATTCTGCAACACTTGACCCGCTCTTTAAAGAGAATTTCGTTCCTTCGTTACCGGTCGACCCCGGCATAGGCGATACGAAACCGAAAGCCTACATCTACAAGCAGACACTCAAAGGAAAGTCATATACCCTTGAGCAGTCACTCGATAATCTGAGCACTGCGGTCACTCTTGATACGGATGCACATTTGCAGGTCATCGAAGGTCTTAATAGCTACTATAAAAAGCACAACAATACTTTCCCGGCGACTCTCTCCGCGCTTACCAAAGAGCATTTCATCACTGCGACCCCTGTGCATACGAGCGGTGCATACAACTACAAGACCGAGTCACAGTATGTCTACAAACAATTCAGTGGGGGTATGACCTACCAGCTTGGTGCGTCACTTGAGAATGCCGACAATGCAGCGCTTGAGGCCGACGCTGATGGTATGGTGAACGGAAAGCCCACGAACTTTGGTGCGGATGCATTTGGCTGCAAGGGTGAAACGGGCCGTTACTGCTACGATATTACACCGTAGCACTATTCCAAATAGCCATACATAGCCTCAAAATAGGCCACAGTATTGATTTGTAAATAGCGGGGTTTGTGTGGTAGATTGCCCCCATGGCTTTTATGACCTCCAAACTCGGTATCGACCTTGGGACCGCAAATACGCTCGTATATGTCCCGGGCCGCGGTATTGTCCTCAACGAACCATCAGTGGTGGCAGTTTCGGAGCGCGATAATCGCATTCTCTCAGTAGGTATCGAAGCAAAAGAAATGATCGGCCGCACACCGGATGACATCATTGCATACCGCCCGATGCGCGACGGCGTCATCGCAGACTATCGCGTCACCGAAGCGATGCTGCGCTACTTCATCAACAAAGCCATGGGTCGCTGGAATCTCTTCAAGCCCGAAGTCATGGTCTCAGTTCCTGCAGGTGTGACCTCGACCGAGCGCCGCGCGGTCATCGAGGCTGCGATGCGCGCGGGTGCGAAGAATGCCTACGTCGTGAAGGAGCCCATCCTCGCCGCTATAGGCGCAGGTATTCCTATCTATGAAGCGCGCGGACACATGGTCGTCGATATCGGCGGCGGCACGACCGATGTCGCAGTCATCTCGCTTGGAGGCATCGTCTCTTCGACCTCAGTGAAGTGTGCAGGCAATCGCACCGACCAGGCTATCGCCGACTACATCAAGAAGACCTTCAATCTCGCTATTGGTGACAAAACCGCAGAAGACATCAAGATAAATATTGGTTCAGCGGTGCCACTTGAAGAAGAGCTCACCATGACCATCAAAGGTCGTGATTTTGTCGCAGGACTCCCGCGTTCGGTCAGTGTCTCTACTAATGAGATAGTGAAGGCGATAGACAAGGAGCTGCGCGAGATGATCAAGGCTATCAAGGACGTGCTGCAGGAAACACCACCCGAGCTCTCGGCAGACATCATCGATCAGGGCATCATCATGACCGGCGGGTCTTCCATGCTGCGCAATTTCCCCGAACTGGTATTTCGCCGCACAGGGGTGAAGGCGATACTTGCTGAGGATGCGCTTTACTGCGTGGTCAAAGGCACCGGCGTAGCGCTTGAACATTTGGACACCTATCGCAAGTCCATCATCGCCAAGCGGTAAATTGGGCGATCTACTCGTCTTTCCTTCGACGAGTTTGGAAGCAGTAGGAGACTACAGCTTCTCAAACATCGCCTCAGTCCAAGACTTCGCATCTCATCCCAATTAACCACTTGGCCAGCTCCGAGTATTTTCGTTATAAAAAAATCGCCCGCGTGCTGGGTGCACTGCGGGCGGGGCAGATCCACTACCGTTCGATGGGGCGTAATCCTCTCGCGGTGGTCGCGTGGTACACACTGAAGATCTTTTCCATGCGCGTATCACCGAGCATGGCGGAGATTTTTCTGCCGCGACGAGCAAGCAAATTCACACTTTTCAGATCGATGCGGTCATTCTTCAAGAGTGTCCCAATCTGCTGGTCCAGCGCATGTATGCGATCTTCGGCACGAGCCTTCGTCCTCGCGGTGGCAAGTTCCCGCAACTGCTCCTCGGGTACTTTACCTCCGATCTTCTTCATTAGTGCAGCAAAGAAATCTTTTTCGCTCATCGGATTCTCCAATAGTTGATTGGGTTTATTCTCGGCAAATATAATCATTCAAGGAACTTCTTGTCAATTTACATTTAAAACAAAACCACCCGCGTACATATCCGAGATATTGCACGGGGGCGGGGGGGTGGCGTTAAGCGCCGGCGTCAAGAAGGGGCTGGAGTGCGTACTTCAGACCAGGGTGGATACTGAATGCGGCATTCACGAAACCCTCAAGAGTGCCGTAGACTTCTTTTGTGTCGCGCATCGGCGGGTCTTTGACCAAGCGGTTGTCGATGCACTCGAGCATCAATTCCTCCCTCTCCATAATGGCGTGAGTGAGGCCAACTTGCGTGCATGAGATTACCACTTGATGGCGAGTGTTGACCGACACGTCCCAGCGGTAGTGTATCCTCGCGCTATCCTGTGGCCTTTTTTGTCGCTCGCTGTCGTGAGTGAACTTGATGTCGAAGGGAGACTCGCCGCAGATTTTTGCTTCGCGGGTCATACGCATCTCCATGCTCGCATGAAAGCGGCTGTGCAAGATGTGTAGGATGCCTTCGATCTTTCGGTGCATTTCATTGAGCGCGTCTGAACCGTCAAGGAGCTGGTCCACAGTACTTTTGGTAGTCATATCTTCCTTTTTAGGAAATGCCTTTTCAGGCGAAATGAGCATTTCTGCTCGGACGGGAACTGGTAATATTAAAACATAGATTTGTGAATTTTGCAATACCGCTGTGAAGCACCGAGATTTGGTAGTATTGATGCATGCCCATCTCGCTCGACCCGAAACATCTGCATCATGCGTATCTCCTTGAGGGGGAGCGGTTTTTGGTGCTCTCGGAGTTAAAGAAATTTCTTTTTGATCATGCCCTTTCGAGCGCGGGGAGTCCTGATTTCCATTTGTTCGAATTCGACGTATTCCTTATCGAGCATGCGCACGATATTTCGCGTGAGCAGATGATGAGGGGAGTTGAAGGTAATAAAAAGATATTTATCCTCGCATTCAATACCATGACGAGCGAGGCGCAGAACGCGCTCCTGAAGACCATTGAAGAGCCGACCGAAGATACACACTTCTTTTTCGTCACGCGCACCAAAGAGACACTGCTGCCGACACTGCGTTCGCGCATGCAGATAGTGAGTATTGAAAGTGCTCATGATAAAAAAGAGATCAAGGCTGGGGAGGAGTTTCTCAGTGCGTCGCTTCCCGAGCGATTGCACATCATCGAGTCATATACCAAGGTAAAGAAGGATGATAAATCAGAAGCAAAAGAAGAGGCGCGCATCTTTCTTGTCTCGCTCGAGAAAGCGATGTACGCAAGGCTTCCCGCAGACGCTACGCTTGCCGGACCGCTCGAGGATGTCATCACTGCGTCCAAATATCTCTCAGACCGCGCACCCTCACTGAAACTTCTCTTAGAGCATCTCGCACTCACGGTCCCCAAGTGCTGACTGATAAAAGTATATAAAAAATAAGCCATAAAAAAACCGGCCGCGGGTGCGGTCGGTCGTGTTTGGGCTTGCTGTGCCGGGGTTCAGGCGGGCATGGCCGCCGGCTTGCGCAGTGCACCTTCGCGAGTGAGGAACGGAACCCGCTCCATCATCTCCATGACACCGGGAGGGATCGGAAGATTCGGGTCGCTTGCCTGCACGTGGTCGCAGGCGTAGATGAAGGTGATGGAGATGGACTCGGCGCATTCCTCTTCGATGTCGCCGCTGTCGCTTGTGTGAAGCGAAACTGCGACTTCGAAGAAGTACTTCTGCTCGAGGTGTTGTCCGCGCACCCGCACCATCGGGTCACGCTCGCCGCGCGCCGGCCGCTTCGCGTAGGTGATGTAGTGCGCACTGTCTGCGTCACTGAGCACCCGGAAGAGCTTGTCGTAGAAGGGAAGGGTCTCTTCCTTCGCACACAAAGTCCCGTAAGTGATTTGCTGTCGGCGTACCATGATCTGCCTTTCGTCTGGTTGTACAAGACCGGATATGAAACCGGTCGCTTGGGTCCGATATTGTTTTAAACTGAAATCTTTATGTTGTCAATGTTTAGTTTTTTCACTTAACTATCAAATGCACGAGTAAAAAGAATGGATGAAATTTGAGGCGCGGAGAAGTGGCGAGGAAGGCGTATTCTTATACAGTGACCGAGTCACAGAGGCATAAGTGTTTCACCTTACAATGATGAAGTTTGCCATTCTTTTTAGTCGTGAAAGAAAAGCCCCTTCATGTCGCCATGAAGGGGCTGTGGTCAGTGCGGACGCAATTTCTTGTGTGCCGGCTTTTTGTGGTGGCGTTTACGAAGGCCGTCTATCCAAGCCTCTATATAGTGGCTTGCGACGTGTTCGATCACACCGCTTATCGCTGCAATCGCTAATGCTTCTATGAACTCTCTCATAGGAGTCCTCCTTTGGGTTTGAGTTTTGTACTGCTTGGCGCAATGAACAATTCACCGCACCTTATATACCATAACATACATTTCTATTTTTAGCAAATTTAGCAATTATGAAAATAACAAAACTCTTACATCATGTCCATACAGGGCTTCATATAGGCACGCCACAACATTGACATTTTTGCAATGAAGTGCTATCGTCTTGTATGGAGGTGTGAAAGTTTTTTGACAACACACTATATCTTCAACTGTTTTTAACACGCGTATTCATACGCGAAAGGAAAGAAAATTAGAGTAGACACCTGAAACAACTGCTATTCATGAAAGGAGAAGCAGATGTGGCACAAGTAGCCCAAAGCAAAGAGCGAATTGCGCGAGTGGTGAGAGTCGTTCGCGACGAACACCCTTACGCGGTCGCAGCGGCTGACGGCATATCCGCGGCGGTCACGTTCTCGCTCGATCCGAACCATCATGTTTGGGAAGAGCCGACGTACCCGATCCAAGGAGAAAGAGTCATCCTCAGTGACATTCGCAAGAACGACAAAGGTTGGCGTGCCCACAAGGCCCGCTTCCTGCGTCCGGAAGACGAAGCACTTCAGCAACCCTAGCAATCAAGGAGCCTTATATGGCAAGCAATGAAAGACCCGGCGGCACGACTCCGCTCGGAAAACTGGTGATCTCGCTGATCATCGCGGCACTGCTCGTCGGTGCGGGATATTGGTTCATGCAACGGCCCAAAGCTGCTGCACAACCGGACTCCGCACAGAGCACGTTTCCCGTCCCCTCCACGACCGCAGAACCTCTGCCCGTGGTGGAACCGGCCGTGCGTACGGAAGCCCCGCAAGCACAACCGCCTGCGGTGGCCCCGGCCCCGGCAGCGCGAGTCCAACCCCAGACCGGCGGATCTGACGATCCGTACGGAAACCTCAGCACCAAGGAGAAAAAGTGATGAAAGCTCGTCAATTCCTGACCCACATCTTGGCCGTCGGTCTCGCATGTTTCACCCTGTTCGCACAAGCAGCAGCACCGGCTGAAAAGTTGATGCAGCTGCGCGTCGCGACTGGCCCATCGTCCGGTGTGTTCACGAAGTTCTTCGCGAACATCACCAAGGTGGCTCCAGAACTGGATCTCGTCGAGACCCAGACCGCCGGCGCGTCCGAGAACCTCGGCAAGTGCCTCAAGCTCGAAGACGAACTCTGCTTCATGCAGGCCGACTATCTGTGGGCCGCATGGAAGCTCGAAGGCCGCGACGAGGTGTACGAGAACATCCGTACCGTCCTGCCGCTGTACGCCGGCGCGATCCACATGGTCGCGACCGACGACGCCATCCAGAAGTTCTCTGATTTCGCCGGAAAGCGGATCGGGACCTTTGGTGGCGGGGCAGTCACTTTGCGTGTGATGATGGCCAAGGCCAACATCACCGCATCAGTCACCAACTTCAGCAAGGAAGACCGGCCGGAAGTCGTCATGATGAATGCGCTGCGCGAACACAAGATCGACGTGGCAATTGGCATCGGCGGCGAACCCGTGCCGTGGGTCGCGACGGTGAACACTGACAAGGGGATGAAGATCCCCGGTGCACACCTCGTGCGCTACGACCGTTGGAATGACGTGAAGGACCTCGCGGTTGGCCAGGAGAAGGGCTTCTACAAGCTCCGCACTCTCGACTACAGCAACATGCCGGGAACGGCACAGTCGCTGTCAGTGGTGAGCCTCCTGGTCTCGGCCCGCAACTGGGGTCCGAACGCTCCCGAGACGAAGGCCATTCAGGCCCTCTATCGCAGCGTGGTCACCCAACTGCCCCGGCTGAAGGATCGCCGCATCGACGAATCGTTTCACCCCGCGTGGATCGAAGTCTCGCCGATGCGCGATCCGACCTGGCCGTGGTACGGCAACCTCAAGCCCGCCGGCAAGTAACACTGCCGACCAAGAGTAACGAAGCACAACCAAGCACAGAAAGGAGTCGACATGCTCGACAAACTGGTAGGAAAAGATGGCATGCTGTGGCGTACCGGAGGTGACGGCGATGCGGAATCCGCAACGCCGCCCGCTTCCACGCCCGCAGCCGGAGCGCATGTGGCGACCGTTCTCTCGGCCGCCACACTCGACCCCGAGATCCTCGCACTGACCCGAAAGGCGACGTTCGACATCTCGGGAAGCGTGTACGCGCGCTTCGCAGCCGAGTACGAGAACCTCAAGGACGTGATCGCAGATCCCGCCACCCGCATCAAGGTGGTGGTGAAGACGCTGCGAGTCAGTCCGGGGGAGATCGTCGCCGCGCTGCAGAGCACGCACTCGGCCGCACTCGTCAACTGGAAGGCATCCGTCACGAAAGCGAAGGAAGTCGGCCGGAAAGAGAAGGTCGGTGCACGCGAGACGCAGCTCGAGCAGCTCGCAGCTGAAGACGAACGCGTGAAGGGCGAGATCACGAGCAGGCAAACCCGGCTCGGAGAGATCGCCACCCAAGCGCAGACCTTGCGCGGTGAGATCAGCTCGGCACAAACCGAGATCGATCAGAAGACGCAGCAGTACGACGCGGCGGTGCAAGCCACCGAGGCCGAACTGCGGCAACTCATCACCACGCTCCAATCAATCACCTGAAGGAGGATAACATGGAAAAGTTTGACATCCCTATCCCGTGGCAAGAGAAAGCGGGACGTTGGCTGACGTGGGGGATCATCGGAGGTGCCGTCGTTCTAGGCGGCAACTTCCTGCTCCCACACGTCAACTCGTTCCTCGGACTCGTGCAGACGGCACTGTCGTCGGCAACCAGCATCTTCCTCTCGGCGATCGGTCTGGCGATCCTGGCCTACCTCACGCTCACGCTCGCGCCGGTGCTCAAGCAGGCGATCGACGTGTTCGCATCACGCGCCACCTGGGCGCTGATCAATGCGGACCCGGTCGCTCACCTGCGCATTTGGCTGGAAGAAGTGCGTGCGGACAAGGCTGAGTTCAGCAAGCAGCTCGAAGCGATCGGCGGCGCAAAAGCGACGGTCGAAGCGAGCCGCGACAAAGCGCTCGAGAAGGCAAGAAGGAGTCAACGTGAGTACGGTGCCGGCATGAACCAAGGCCGCACCGACATGGGAACCAGCTCTGTCGCCGCCGGCAAGTACGCCGAGTCGGCCGGCCGGTACGCGAAGATGCTCATCCCCTTGACCACGCTCGAACAGGAGCTGACCAAGCTCTATGCGGTGTACGAACGCGAGGAATTCAACCTCAAGACCGACATCGACATCCAGAGCACCGAGTGGGACGTCGCGCAGCATGCGGGCAAGGCACTCGATTCGGCATTCCGCTTCCTGACCAAGAAGTCCAAGAAGCAGGCATTCGCCGAGCAAGCGTCGAAGGTCATCAGCGACCGCTACTCTTCGCAGTTCGGTCGCCTGCGGACGCTCAAGAACATGTCGCAAGACCTGATCAGGACGTTCGACCTGGAAACGGGTATGTACGACGCCGATGCCTACGAGAAGTGGCAGCGTGAGACCGCACTTGTCATCGACAACCGCTCGGGGCAACCCGTGCAGTCGCCGATGGCAGTCTCTCATGCCGATGCGCAGACGCTCCCGCGTTTCTGAACATCGCAGCAAGGTAAGTGAGGAAAGGGAATCGGCTTCACCCGAAGCCGATCCCCAAAGTTCATCAATCAAGCACATCTAGTAAGGAGCTCACATGAGCAACAGCAACAGCGGGGGTGCAACCCCCCTCGGCCGCATCATCGGCGGCCTCGTCATCGCAGGCATCTTCGTCGGCGGCGCGTGGGTCATCAACGAAAAGACCACGCTCCTCCAGCGGCCTGCAAAGGAGTCGGCAGTCCCGACCGGTCTCACCGGCATCGGCACCGGCATCGAAGCACCGAAGGCGGTCGCGCAAGCTACCCCTCCCTTGGCATCGTTCATGCATGGGGGTAAACCGCTCGCAAGCGGCTGCCCCATGAAGGTGCTGACCATCGCCTGGAACGGCACCCTGCCGATCCACCTCGCAAGCGGCGGCGTGGAAACCATCGAAGGTAGCCTGTTCGCCAAAGCCGGCGTGCGGGTCATCCTCGAACGCCAGGACGACTACGGCAAGATGCAGGAAGAGCAGCTCAAGTTCGCGGAAGCCGTCGGCAAGGGCGAAAATTGCCCCGCAGGCGGCGCCGCGTTCGTGATCATCATGGGCGACGGCTACCCGGCATACGTGCAGGGTGTCGCCGAATCCATGGGCAAGCTCAAGCAGGGCGTCGAAGTCGTCTATGCGACGGGCTACTCGTTCGGCGAGGACAAGTGCATGCTGCCGGCCGGGTTCGACAAGAACCCCCAGCTGGCGCGTGGCTCCCTCATCGGTGCGGTCATGCGTGACGGCGATTACAACATCTGCGTCACCTGGGCCGCGCAGAACGGTATCCCGATCAACCCGGACGAGAAGACCTACGATCCGAGCGCGATGAACTTCCGCAGCGTCTCGGCATTCACGGACGCCGATGCGGGCCTGATCACCGGCTTTCGGGAAACCCGCGAAGTCGTGCAGAACGGCAAGCACACCGGCAAGAAGCAGGAGGTCGCCCAGAACGGGACCGCCACGTGGACGCCGGGCGACGTCAACATCGCGAAGAACCTCGGCGGCTATGTCGCCGTGGCATCGACGCGTGAGTACTCGTACCAGATGCCCGCGACCATCATCGGCAACCGCGACTTCATGAAGCGGAACCCGGAGGTGGTGAAGGGAATGATCCGTGCGCTCGGAGAGGCAGGTCAGCAGATCAAGACGTCGGACGCGGCCATGCGCCGTGCCGCCGAAGTCGAGGCGCTGGTCTACAAGGAAGAGAACGCGGACTACTGGATGAGGTACGCCAAGGGCGTCACCGAGAACGACAAGCAAGGTCTCCCGATCTTCTTGGGCGGTTCGCGGGTCAACACGCTCGCGGACAATGCGTTCCTGTTCGGTCTCGGCGGCAATGACAATCTCTATCGCCGCATCTACACCCAGTTCGGCGACCACAACGTCAAGTACTACCCGGAACTCATGAACGGGTACCCGAAGTACGACAGCGTGGTCAACACGAGCTACCTCGCGGCGGTCCTCAAAGACCTCCCGGCAGCTCAAGCCACCGCCAAGGCCGACGTCCCGGTCTTCTCGCAAGGGAAGCCGATGGACAAGGTCGTTGCGCGGCGCAACTGGTCGCTCGAGTTCGACACCGGCAAGGCAACCCTGCGTCCGGAATCGATCCCGGTGCTGGAGGAGATGCTCAACCAGATCTCCATCACCAGCCTGGCCGTCGAAGTGCGTGGGCATACCGACAATATCGGCAGTCCCGCCTCGAACCTGGCGCTCTCGCGTGCGCGTGCGGAAACAGTGAAGACGTTCCTTCTGACCAACGCCGCATCCGGCTTCCCGGGTGAGCGCGTCAGCACCAAGGGTTACGGCGACACCAGCCCCCAAGGTGACAACAAGACGGCCGAAGGCAGGCAACAGAACCGTCGCGTCGAGGTCATCCTCGGCACAACGGCCAACTGATGCCGAACTAGGCATCGTCGGAGGCCGGGAGCGATCCCGGCCTCTTTCTTTGAAAGAGAGGAATCAATGAAAAGGTTCATAACGCCCAACGCGGTACTCGCTCCGAGCACGATGCGGATGATGATCGCGGCGCAAGTCGCGCTCGCATTGCTTCTGTGGATGCTCTCACCGATGCCGCTTCTGCCGAAACCGAACGAGATCGCAGCGGCGTGGGTGCGTTTGATGGGAGAGGGGTTCCTCGTGGACCTCTTGGCCAGCTTTCGCATCACCATCGAGGCGATAGCGATCACGACGCTCATCTCGCTGTGCCTGGTGTACCTCACGGTGCTCCCGGTCATGCGACCCTTTGTCGCGCTGGTCTCGAAGTTCCGTTTCAACGGGCTGGTAGGTCTCACGCTCTTCTTCACCATGATGACAAGCGGTGGACATGAGCTGAAGCTCTTCTTGCTCGTCTTCGGAATGACAGTCTGGTTCGTGACGTCGATGGCAACCGTCATCACCGCGATCCCGAAAGAAGAGTTCAATCATGCGCGTACGCTCGGGATGAGCGAATGGCGCGTGGTGCTCGAAGTCATCGTGCTGGGAAAAGCAGATGAAGCGCTCGAAGTCATGCGTCAAAATGCCGCGATCGGATGGATGATGCTCTCCATGGTGGAGGGGATCGTCCGCTCGGAAGGCGGCGTCGGCGCGATGTTGATATCGCAAAGCAAGTATCTGCATCTTGATGCAGTGTTCGCGATCCAGATCACTATCTTGGTGGTCGGCATCGGCATCGACTTCACGCTCGGCGCTGTCAAACGCGTCCTGCTCCCGTACTCTGAACTCGGAAAGGAGAGAAAGTAATGGCACCCTATACCGTGCATGAAACACTGCTGTCGGTCGAAGGTGTCAACCTTTCGCTCGGCGGCAAACCCATCTTGAAGGGCATGAGTGCGGAGATCCGCAACATCGTCCGCCCCGGTCTCAGTCAAGGGCAAGTGGTCGCACTCCTCGGTCCGTCCGGGGTGGGGAAGACCCAGCTCTTCAACCTCTTGGCAGGTCTCTCGCAGCCCGACCAAGGCAAGGTGCTGGTGACCGACAAGCTCATTCCGGTATCCGCCGGAATGGTGGGAGTGGTCCCGCAGAAGTTCACCTTGTTCCGTCATCGGACGGTACTCGGCAACCTCGTGGTTGCAGCACGCGAACGCGGTCACTCGGACAAAGAGGCCAAAGAGCTCTCCCGAGGTTACCTCGCGCGGTTTGGTCTATCGGACAAAGAGTTCGCGTATCCCGTGCAGCTCTCCGGCGGCCAACAGCAACGGGTGGCGATCATCCAGCAATTGCTCTCGAGTGAGCACTTCCTCCTGATGGACGAGCCGGTCACCGGACTCGACCCTCTGATGACGGATGCGGTCAGTGCACTCATCACGGAAGTGGCGTCCAATCACGAGCTCAACACCATCATCGTGACGACGCACAACATCAACTTCGCAATAGCGGTCGCCGACCACCTGTGGCTCCTCGGCCGTGATCGCGACGCCTCCGGCAACAGCCTTGGCGCAAGGGTGCAGAAGGTCTATGACCTTGCAGAAATGGGCCTCGCTTGGGACCCCGACATCCAGTCGAAACCCGCGTTCTTTGAAATGGCACGCATGATCAAGGATGAGTTCAAACGACTCTGATCTGATCAGCCTGCCAGTAGTTCTTTTGAGCCCCGTCTTCGGACGGGGCTTTCTTATTTTTCATCCGGGCCCTGAATTAGCAGGCTAATTGCACAGTTCATCTTTTCAGAAACACGAAGCGCGGACTGTTGAAACCAAGACGTTTGCGCGGTCGTTCATTCAAGCGGCGTACCACATGCGCCAAATCGTCAGCAGTGATCAGGTTGAAGTCCATAGACTTCGGGAAGTACTGCCTGAAGAGTCCGTTGGTGTTCTCGTTGGTTCCACGTTCCCACGCATGGTAGGGGTACGCAAAGTACACCGTCATACCACTCTTTGCTTCGAGCCGTTCCCAGTCACTAAACTCAACTCCATTATCAAGTGTGAGCGTTAGTCGCTTCTCCTTTGGGATTCGTGCGAACACACGGAGCGCGAGCGATGTGAGGAGTGCTGCACGCATCTTCGGAAGCAGATAGGCGATGAGATATCCACTCCTGCGGTCGACCAGGGTGACGATACGCACGCGTTTGTCGCGCCCGAGCATGGTGTCGCCTTCCCAGTCCCCGAGGCGACTGCGACGTGCGACGATTGCTGGACGTTCATCAATACGCCGCTTTGTTGTTTGATCTCTGGCTCGTGCTCGTATCTTGGTACCTCGCTTGCGACGGTACTTACCTTTCTGACTCCGCAGAAACTGCTTCAGGTGGGGAGCGCGTTCTTTGATGTATCGGTAGATGGTGCTGGAGTTGACCGTTCCAAGCACACCAGCGATCTGTTCCGGAGACTCATGTGCCTTGAGTCGTTTGAGCACGCTCCGCAAGAGTGCACCTTTGAGTACACGAATGCCGTCCATCGCAGCAATGCGCTGCATGTGTTTTTGTCTCCGCACCTCACGTACGTCGTATGCGTCCCTCCCTCCATGGAAAGCGACGTGTCGATTCACTGCACTCGGATCCTTGCCGAGCGTGCGCGCGATCTCAGCACCGGAGTATCCTGCGCGCAGCAATCGAGCGATAACAAGCCAGTCTGCTGATCCTATGTGTGTATGTGCCATATGCCCGCAGTATGTGCGGACATGATGCCTGTGCAATTAGCCTGCAAACTGCAGTGCGGTTAGCGTGCCAATTCACCGGCTGAAGATTGACCATTTCACTTTTTTATGTTATTTTATATAAGGAGTTTTCATTCACAATTGCTCACCAAAGAGCATAACCAGAGGATCACATCATGGCTTCAGACAAAGAAGTTCCCGGCCTACTCGACTTTCTTGCCGGTACCGGCAAAGAGCTCGGTCGGCAGCTCGGACAAAAGGCAGCCGCGCTCGCAACTGATCTTGCGTCCGAACTGAAAAAAGGCGCTCCCGAACCTCGCCCCACTGGTGCAGAAGAAGGCAGCAAGTACGACGAGATGCTCAAACATCTCTATCGGCTCACGCTCGACCCGCAGGTGCTCGGCGACATCATCAATGTCTTCACATACAAGAACACCGAAGGCAAAAGTGTTCGTATGGCACGCATCAGTGTCGGCCGTCGCGTCATCGAGGCAATTTGCCCCGAAGGACTGACGCTTACGAGTGGTCAGAGTGTCCGCGTGCATGCGACATCCAACCAGATCATCGGCCTCGCCGACGTGCTTCCGCTCGGTCCGACCGCAACCGTCAGTGAGCACCTCAGCGACACCGAAGTTGCAGTGATGATCGCAAACGCCGCTCGGGTCGTCTACGCACATGACGCGAAGACGCTCGCACACGGCGATAAGGTGGTGCTCGACGAGATGCAACTCGTCGTCATCGCAAGGCTCCCGAAGGATGCGCTGAAGTTCTCGCTGAACCGCGAACCCGCCAACACCCTCGAGGATATCGTCGGACAAGACGACGCCGTCGAACTGTTGAAGGAGATCGTCGACTTTGATCCCGAGCGTGACGAGGTCGCCAAGCACTATGGCCGCAAACCGATCAAAGGTGTGCTGGTCTATGGTCCGCCCGGATGCGGCAAATCGATGCTTGGCGAAGGCGTCGCACATCGTATCGCAGCGCGCTACGGCAAGAAGGGACTCAGCTCCGGTTACATCTACGTGAAAGGTCCTGAGTTCCTCGACATGTATGTCGGCGAGAGTGAGCGTGCCATCCGTAACGCGTTCGAAGCTGCGGAAGTGCACAAGCGACTGTTCGGCTACCGCGCGACATTTGTGCTGGATGAATGCGAAGCGCTGCTCTCCAAGCGGGGAAGCGGTAAGGGTGCGGACATGGAGAAGACCATCGTCCCGACCTTCCTCGGGCTGATGAACTTCACTTCAGCATTCGTGATGCTGATGACCAACCGCATGGACACGCTCGATCCTGCGGTCATCCGTGACAAGCGCACCGACAGGCAGATCTACATCGGCCGCCCGACGCGCGCTGCTGCGGAGATCATCATCGCGAAGAACCTTGCGCGCTTCCCGTTCGACCAGCGCGGCTCAAGTGTCTCCGTGCTCGCGCACATCGCCACCGATGCCTTCTACGATCCGGCCAAGCGGCTGGTCGACGATGGTCTGACGCTTCGGGACGGCACCGCGTACTTCACGCTCGGCAACATCGTGAACGGTGCGATGCTCACCAGGTTCATTGAAGATGCTGCCGGCCTCGCAGAGAAGCGTGACCGCAAGAGTGGCGACCTCACCGGTGTGTCGCAGGAGGATATCCTCATGGCACTCGACGGCCTCTATGCCGAGAAGCGTCGGCTCGACCACGCGGCCGAACTCGAAGAGTTCTTCATTGCAATGAAGGACCGTATGCCGGAACATTCCCCGCGGCAAGCGATGCGCACCTGACAGAGTCCCTGTTCCTTTCTCTTTGATCTTGCGGAGCTATCCGCGGCCCTATCTTTTGGTAGGGCCTTTTTCTTTACCTTTTCTTGGTGGTTTTTCAGATAGGGGTTTTTTTGCTACACTACGGCATATGACTTACAATTTTTCTGAATTCAAAAACCGCACCGCAAGCATCGAAGAGTGGCTCAAGAAAGAGTTCTCACTGCTGCGTACCGGTCGCGCCACTTCTGCCATCCTTGATTCTATTTCTATTGATTCATACGGCTCACAAAGTCCTATTGCGCACGTGGGGAATATCTCGATGGAAGACGCACGTACGCTGCGCGTCGCACCGTGGGACAAGTCGCAAGTGAAGGCTATCGAAGCCGCTATCACGAAAGCGAATCTCGGACTCTCGGTCACTTCGGATGATGCCGGACTGCGCATCATTTTCCCCGAGCTCACAGGAGAGCGCCGCACGCAGATCATCAAGCTGATGAAAGACAAGCTTGAGGATGCGCGTATCTCACTGCGCAAAGAGCGCGAAGAAGTGCTCAATCAATTCAAACAAGATGAGAAAGATGGCGAGATGAGCGAAGACGAACATCGCAAAGGCAAAGAAGATCTGCAAAAACACGTTGATGAAGCAAATCGTAAATTTGACGATATGGCGTTAAAGAAAGAGTCCGAGATAATGAATTAATTTATTTGCTTACCCCACAAGGATATATGAGATAAGAAATAAGAGATAAGTCAATTCAAACAACACTTCCTTGTCCTATCTCTTATCTCCTAACTCTTAACTCTGCTTCAATATGTCGATACTTTTGTTTTTTGCGATACTACTACTCCTCGTCATTGCCCATGAATTCGGGCATTTTATCGTCGCAAAATTATTTAAGATCCGGGTAGATGAATTCGCGTTCGGCTTTCCTCCGCGCATTTTCTCTATCAAGAAAGGGGAGACCAACTACTCATTCAATGCGCTCCCTATCGGCGGCTACGTCAGCATCTATGGTGAGAATGCACTTCTGGTACAGGATGATGCAGATAAGGCACGCGCATTCTCTGCCAAGTCGCGGTTGGTGCAGTCGGCGGTCATCGTTGCCGGCGTGATATTCAATCTACTCCTCGCATGGATACTCATTTCTTCGACGCTGATGATAGGCATCTCGGCACCCTCTGATAATGACGACGGCTACCCGGTACAGAACGCCAAGCTGATGGTCACGCAACTCGCGGCAAAAGGCCCCGCCGAAGTCGCTGGCCTCAAGTCTGGAGATACACTGGTTTCCATTACCGACGGCAAAGAAACTGTCTTGGCTGATTCTCCCGATGCAGTCTCGTCATTCATCGGTACTCGTGAAGGCAAAGAGATCATGGTCACATATACGCGTAAGGGTGAGGCAGGTCACATCACTGTGACTCCGGTCATGGGTATCTCAAAGGAGCATGCGGCAATTGGTATCTACATGGACATGGTCGGCACACTCAAGCTCCCATTCTTCGCGGCACTTGCTGACGGTGCGGTGAAGACCTATCAATTCACCAAGCTCACTGCGGTTGGCATCTATACCTTTATCTTCCAGGCGGTCACAGGGCACGCGGATTACTCCCAGGTCACCGGACCCGTCGGCATCGTCAGCGCAGTCGGAGAGGCTGCGGGCATCGGCTTCGCGAACCTCATTCTCTTTACCGCACTCATTTCCATCAATCTCGCGGTCATCAACATCATTCCGTTCCCTGCGCTCGATGGTGGTCGCTTCCTATTCATTCTTATAGAGGGCATCACCCGTAAGCCGATGAAGCCGCAGATAGCGAATGCGATGAATGTTGTCGGGTTTGCGCTGTTGATGCTGCTCATGATAGCCGTCACTTGGCACGACATCGCAAAACTTGTGCATTAAAATTTGCGCGCTACTCGTTTTTCCCTCGGTAAGTCGAGTCGACTTAGTCTGACTAAGCCTTCCCGACATTACCTCGGTCCAAAACTTCGTATCGCATCAAATTTAAAGCACAAGTAGCTTTGTTGTTGCATCCAAAATTACAATAATTTAAAACTCGTGCACTAAAACCTGTGTGCAAGATGCATGGAGTTTTCTGTACAACACGGAATATTTCGTTAGAATAGAATCCATGCGACAATCACAACTTTTTACCAAGACCAGACGCGAGGCACCGACCGATGAGGTGTCCAAGAATGCGCAACTGCTTATTCGTGGCGGGTATATCTACAAAGAAATGGCGGGAGTATATGCACTTTTGCCTTTAGGCCTCCGCGTATTCAATAACATCGTACAGATCATCCGCGAAGAGATGAACGCTATCGGCGGACAGGAACTTACCATGACCGCACTCCAGCAGAAGGAGACCTGGGAGCCCACGAACCAGTGGGACGATAAAGAAGTCGATGTCTGGTTCAAGACCAAGCTCAAGAATGGCACCGAACTCGGACTCGCGGTCACACATGAGCCCGCACTCACAAAGCTGATGAAAGATTTTGTTTCATCCTATCGCGACCTTCCCTCATACATCTATCAATTCCAAACGAAGTTCAGAAATGAGACCCGTGCAAAGAGCGGCATCATGCGCACCCGCGAATTCGTTATGAAGGATCTCTATTCATTCTCGCGCGATGAGAAAGAGCACTTGGAGTTTTACGAGAAGTCGAAAGTCGCGTATGCAAATGTATTCGAGCGAGCAGGTATCGGAGATAAGACCTATCTGACCTTTGCGTCAGGCGGCATGTTCTCAAAATTCTCGCACGAATTCCAGACCGTGACCGATGCGGGAGAGGACATCATCTATATCGACAAGGCAAAGAATATCGCGGTCAACAAAGAGGTCTATACTGATGACATCATCAAGGAGCTCGGACTTGGAAGCGACATCATCGAAGCGAAGTCCGTCGAGGTCGGCAACATCTTCACGCTTGCGACCAGATTTTCAAAGGCACTCGGTCTTACATTCAAGAATGAGGAAGGAGTCGAGACGGAAGCGTTCATGGGCTCCTACGGCATTGGCCCGGCACGCCTGATGGGCACCATCGTTGAAGTACTTTCCGATGACAAAGGTATCGTATGGCCAAAGAGTGTCGCACCGTTCCGCTATCATCTCGTCTCGCTCGCACCGGATGACGAGGGAGTGAAGAAGCTCGGAGATGATCTGTATGAAGAGCTCATAGCGAAGGGGATCGAAGTGCTGTATGACGACCGGGTTGGAGTGAGTGCCGGAGAAAAGTTCAATGATAGCGATCTCTTAGGTATTCCGACCCGTATTGTCGTCTCAAAGAAGACTGTCGATGACACCTTTGAGGTTAAAGACCGCAAGAGCGGGGAAGTATCGTCACTCTCAAAAGCACAGCTCATCGCATAAAAGATATAAAAGAGAAGTGACCCGAGGAGTTGGGTCACTAAAGAAAACTCGTGAGCGTGTGCGAAGGGATGATGAGTGTCCCGTCGTACTCGTGAAACTCGGCATACACCAGTTTGGTATGCTGTCCGCGCACGAGTCGCTGATACAGATAGAACTCGGCGCGCATGCACTCGAACACGTCCCATGCGCTCTTGTCTTCTCCGTCCCACCAATAAACGATCTTGTCACAGGAGTACGACTTGCTTGTTATTGCTTCGAGGAGAAACGCCCATGATCCGTCCTCGTACTGATGCCCGATAAGTTGAGCTTTCACCATGATGAGGCTCCCAAAGTTGTACATGACTACCATATTCATTTTGCGATTATATAAATATTTGTCAATTCGCCCGTCGTTTTTGACTATAACCAACTCGTACCCTAGAATGGGTAAACCTTATGTGGAAGAGCTTCTATAACATGCTTGGGAGTGATATTGGTATTGACCTTGGGACCGCAAATACCCTTGTGTATCTTCGTGATCACGGAATCATC
>JAYTVK010000027.1:0-2223 GCA_043744595.1 Candidatus Lloydbacteria bacterium | reverse complement strand
GCCAGTCGAAGAACACATCATGCGAGCGGTCGAACCACGGCTCCTGATTCCACATCTTTGGGTTGTAGTGCTTCGAGAAGACATACAGGAAGTTATCTTGTCCCCATCCGAGTATCGGACGCTCCTTGAAACCTTCCCACGACATCTGCCAGATCATGAAACGTGAAGAGGTGGTGGTGTCGGTGACCGAGATAGCGGCGAGACGCTGCAGTGTCGGGACGCTCTGGACCCATGCAGAGTGACGAAGCGGGATGAAGAGAGCGACAAGTGCGACGATGGCAAGAAGTCCGCCTATTGCGTAACGCTTGAGTGTCTTGTGCTCCTTCTCAAATAGTGCGAACAAGAAGAATGCCAGTGCTCCGCCGACCAAAAGGCCGAGGATGGTACCGCGAGTCTGAGTGTAAAACAAAATCACCAAGTTAAGCAGTGCGACCGCAGGATAGATCCAAAGTATCCACCACGAACGCTCCTTCGAGCGAAGGAAGAGGAATGCCGAGAGGAAGATACAGAACATCGTAAAGATAGAGAGATACGACGCATTGCCGAACGTCGCATCAAGACGGCCGTGAGATTCTGCAAGTCCGGAGATCTGCGGTATCGCATAGAACAGATCGACGATGACCGAGGAGAGGAGTGTGGTCCTCCAAAGCCACTCCCATATCTTCTCGGTGACAATGACCGAACCTGCTACGAGGAAGAACAAGAAGAGGTGGATGTGCGTGATAAGGCCCTCCATGCGCTCATAATTAGACCAGAAACTGCGGTACGGATTCACACCATGAAAATCTGCGATGGCGATAATTGCGATAAATGCAGTAGCTGCACCCAAGACCCACGAGAAACGCGGGCGATATGTCGCGTCGAGGAACATGAGTATCCCCCAGGCACCGAACATGATTTCTGTTAATATCCTGAATGTAAAATTCTTACCGGTGATGAACGGGAAGAACATGTTGTCCGCCACAAAAAGACAAATAAAAGGCGTTATAAACACACAAATGAGGACAATAGACCGTACGAGTTCGCGTAATGACATGCCAACCACTATATATAAGAATGGGGCCTTCTGCAATAAACTAGGCAACAACCCCAAATATGTGCAGAACTTGCAGATTTGGATGAGATTCGAGGCATGGGGCAAGCAATGAGGAAAACGTATTCACCACAAAGAGTACTTCCATTTTTCTAAGCGGGCTACCGCCAAGAAAAATTGGTCGCATATACGGTGACCGAACTCTGGGGTGAGCTGTGGTAAAGGGAACCCATTTCTTAATGGGAACCACAGCGCAAGACCTTTTGCGGTTTTTTCCTAAAGATCCAAAAGGTGTACAGTTCCTGTAAGGAAACATAACGAAGAAGATCGCCAAAGATGCAAGTTCTGTCTAGAACTGGAAATAGATGAACTGTTGAGCATCACTCTTACTGAACACTATGATCAAGAGGAGCGCAGTCGAGATCAATAGCCACCGAAGCGCGTAGCGGAGATAGGTATATTTTGCATACGCTCTGCCGATGAAGGTGTGTTCTTGACCAAGAAATTCGAATATCAGAAGCATCACTACCCCGCCGAGCGCCCACGTGAAATCGTAATCTGATCTTCCCATATATACGTACTTCTCAAGAAAGCTGCTCTCTGACATGCTTGCAAGAGCACTTCCCCATCCCGTGAATATCTCCGTCACCATGTGCAAGGCAGTGCTCATGTTCTTTGCGCGGAAGAATATCCATGCAAGCGAGATGAGCGAGAATGTCACTAGTGTTTTAATGAGTCCAAGGAGTCGTGCGATGATGATGTGTTCTTGTCGCAAATGAAGATGTGGAGCAGATCGCTCTATCAGTTTTCTGCCGAGTACTTCTATCTCCAGATAGAGACCATTCAAGAGTCCCCACACTGCAAAGGTCCAGTTCGCTCCGTGCCAGATACCCGAGAGGAGGAAGGTGATGAAGATATTACGCGCATGCCGTAGTGCATCAACTCGACTTCCTCCGAGCGGGATGTAGACATAGTCTTTAAACCAGGTGGAGAGCGATATATGCCAACGTCGCCAGAACTCTCCAACCGACTGCGAGAAGTACGGCTGACGGAAATTCTGCATCAGGCGGATACCCATCACCCGCGCAGCTCCGATGGCGATATCCGAGTAGCCCGAGAAGTCGCAGTAGATCTGGAACGCGAAGAATGCGGTGGCAATACTGAAACTGATAGCATTGTAGTCTCCCGGA
>JAYTVK010000026.1:0-27829 GCA_043744595.1 Candidatus Lloydbacteria bacterium | reverse complement strand
CGCGAGACGTGAAAGTGAATCCGAAGATGATCCGCAAGCAGGGAAAGATTCCCGCGGTCTTCTACGGAGCAGGACAGGAGACCACCTCGATCTCGGTCAGCAGAGCAGAATTTATTAAGGCACTCAAGGATGCCGGTGAGTCTTCGATCATCTCACTCAAGACCCCGAAGGGTGCACTCGATGCACTTATTCACGATGTCGCGCTCGACCCGGTCATGGGTGACCCGATCCACGTCGACTTCTATATCACCTCGAAGGATCACAAGCTTGAGGTCGATGTACCCATTGAGTACATTGGTGTCGCGCCTGCCGAGAAGCTCGGCGGTGTGGTCGTTAAGATCATGCACGAGATGCGTATCGAGTCGCTCCCTGCGAGCCTTCCGCACCAGATCACGGTCGATCTCGCAGTACTGACCGAGCTCAACAGCCATCTTCTGGTGAAAGACCTCGTACTTCCTCTAGGAGTGAAAGCACTCGTGCCAGCAACCGAAGTCATCGCGATGGTCGCTCAGCCTCAGATCGAGAAGGAGCCTTCAGCAGCACCTGACCTCTCATCGATTGAAGTAGAGAAGAAGGGCAAAAAGGAGGAAGAATCTGAAGAAGGAGCCGGAGACAAGAAATAATTTTTTCCTTTTCTCAGGACAATCAAAAAGCCTTGCTCACGCAAGGTTTTTTGATGTGTCACATATACCATACTTGTTGTCGTACGACAGTGAGTATGGTATATACAGCCAAAAGATCGCCTGACGGAAATTTTTTGCTTGCATTTATATATTGAAGTGCTAGATTTTTCACAGAAGTCTCAGTTGCTATTTTCACCTACGGAGAGTTATCGTGAGAAACAACAGTAAATCTGCTAGGCGTATCCCAAAGATTGGTGCCGAGCGGCACATGCTCGTGGATGTCGGTATCTACGAAGGAGCAATGGTCTGGACTGGTAAGGTTATTCGCGTACTGAAGACAAATACGCTCACAAGAAAGCATGTGAAGAAACATATGCTCAACCAGTCACCTCCGAAGTTTGTGAGGGAGCCGCATGCACTCGTGTTCATGAGCTTCGATGACACCTATCTCGTACCAGTCCGGATGTTGTTTTCAAACAGGCACTATGCAGAGCGTAAGGCGGAGCTTAGTCGCATGATCGCTCGCACCGCACGATTTCCCGAGATCGGCACCGACGGCCCTGACCACGTGTATTGACCACCCCACACCGGCCTTCGTCCGGTGTGTATTGTTATGTAGCGAGAGTGTCCTCGTCACACGCTTGAGGTATAATTGTTAGTATCGTATGGGTAAAAAATATCCACGTGTTTTCCGCAGTTTTGCAGCGATACTTTTGATGTCGTTTATTTTTGGGCAGGCTTCTATACCTTTTGCGCTCGCACAAACTCAGACGCAAAATCAGGCTAGCCAAGATAGCACTTCGAGCACACCTCCTCCTGCGCCAACCCCGTCTCCTGTCGACAAAGAAGCTCAGCTTCAGCAGCAGCTCGACGACATCAATCTCGAGATCAAAGGCCTCGGCAATACCATCACCGGCCTTCAGGGGCAAGGACAAACACTTGGACGCGATATTAGCCTCCTCTCGGCAAATATCGACAAGGCCAACCTCAATATTAAAGCCAAGAACCTGCAGCTCGCACAGCTCTCGCAGGGCATAACCGAGAAATCACGTACCGTAGTGTCACTCGCAAAGCGTCTCGACAACGAGAAACAGTCGCTCGCGCAGCTCATCAGGAAGACCAATGAACTCGACCAGGCGACATTTACTGAGACCGTGCTCGCCAATGATTCGTTGTCAGATTTTTTCCTCGATCTCGACTCATTTGATGCGATCCGTGCAGGGCTCAAGAATTCCTCTGACTCCCTAAAGAGCGCAAAGCTCGAGACGCAAGCCGCGCAGGATGCACTCGAAGAGCGTCAGCAGAAGGAAGCCGATGCCAAGGCCGAGCTCGAGCAAAATAAGCAACTCGTCATCAGTAATCAGTCCGACAAAAAGAAACTGCTTTCCATCACAAAGAATAAAGAAAAAGAATATCAAGGAGTACTTGCAGACCGCAAGAAGAAAGCCGCTGAGATCCGCGCCGCCCTATTTGCGCTGCGTGATTCCGGCGAGATCAACTTCGGCAAGGCGCTCGATTATGCCAACCTTGTTTCCGCAAAGACCGGTATCCGTCCGGCCTTCCTACTTGCAGTTTTCATGCAGGAATCAAGTTTCGGAAAGAATCAGGGCTCATGCTATCTCAAAGATCAGTCGACCGGAGCGGGTACGAGTGTGAAGAGCGGTGCAGTCAAAGCAAAAGTGATGAACCCGACGCGCGACGTGCCGCCATTTCTTACTATCACGCGCGCACTTGGTAAAGATCCGTTCAATACACTTGTCTCATGTCCGCAGGAAGTAGGGTGGGGTGGTGCAATGGGTGCAGCACAATTCATTCCGTCGACCTGGAACATACTTGCTTCAAGGATAACCTCAGCACTCGGCTCGGATGTCGCCGACCCCTGGAGCGCGCGCGATGCATTCATGGCCGCAGGCATCTACCTTACCGATATTGGTGCGCAGTCGGGCTCCTATAGTGCCGAGCGCGATGCAGCGTGCCGGTATTTCTCAGGGAGTAAGTGCAGTAAGTCTTCATGGGCGGCTACTTATGGAAATCAGGTGATGGCGAAGGCTTCCTCAATCCAAACCACCATGATTGACCCCTTGCAAAACACGTAAAATTGGCGCACTTCAGGCTTGGCATCGCAATCGGGTCGGGCAGAAGTATAACTCATACATCTGCTCCGACACCGATCGCGCGCCGCACCCGAATTGAGACCTAAATTTTACGACTGAAAGGAGATAAAATTGGAAGTACTCTTTGTGGTGCATCCAATTTAACGCGTTTTGGGCAAAGAATGGATTTTAAAATATAGAAAATAAGAAATAAAAAGCCGCGGGTCCTTTTGGGGCCGGCGGCAGGGTGGTCAGACGTGGACGACATCGAGCGGGGTGTCGATGCTGTTCGGGTCGGGAGGGAACACCTCGGGAAGGCGGCGCTTGAGTTCGTCGAGCGTTGGCTGACGGTGTCCGCAGTTGTTGCAGGCCATGCCCCACATTTGCGGGAGCGGCATCGGCTTCATACACCATGAGGTGCGACACTTGTGGTCGGGATTGCTTATTGTTTCTTCGTTTGCCATCGGAAAGAACTCCGTAAAAAAATTGCGAGCGTACGATGTGTACGCCCGCGGATAGACTATCATGGGGGAAAGCTTGGGTGCAAGACAACGTGCCTCCATCCCGCGCTCATCAGGGGTAAAAAGTGTGGACCCCGACAGTGATGACACAGGCGAAGAGGATGAGCCCGATGGTGTTCGATGTGTGATCGCAGAGCACACTCCTGCGGTCATTCACGCTGTCCATGTGCGGATCTGCGTCGTCGCGCTTCATCAGAAATTCGAGTCTGCGCCGCACGAGGAAGAGGCATGCGAGGAGAAGTATGACGAGAACACTTGCAAGGAATGACATGACAAAATCCTCCGTTTGGGTGTGCATCCTGAGACAGGATACGTGCCATTCCTGAGAGCGTCAACAGAGCGTCAACGGATCGTTTTGCAAAGTTGTGGACGGGTTTGACTTTCATCATGAGGAAGAGTTGAATCATCTGTAGATGTTTCGAAAACCCACCACTCTTTTTATGTGAGGAGAATCACATGCCTTGGATGCTTGCACTCGATCCGTCACCGGAGTCTGCGGAAGAACTCATCGCGCTCGGATTCATGCGTGTCATCATGTTCATGAAGCTGATGGCACCGGTCCATTCGGAAGGTCGCATCAAACTTTCCGACCAGGAGCTCTCGCGTATGGATCCTTCGCCGCCGCAGTATGCCTCCTTTAGTTTCCTAGAGCACGGCGAGTTTGGCCCGGTCTTCGCGGTCGCATTTGCCGAAGATGCCGCGCAGAGGCGCAAACTCATTGCGATGGGGTTCGCAGAGCGAGAGATCTTCAAGAAGCGCGGCCCACCAGGCCCGACCACGGAAGCGATCCCGGAAGGTGAGCGACAGTTCCGCGCCATGTGCCATGTTCCGAGCCGCTTTGCCTCCGTCTGCTACTGGGGACGCACGCCTGGCTGAGAGAACCTCGGATTGCAACATTAAGACCCCTTTTGGAAGTTTCAGGAGGGGTTTTATCTATAATAGAGCTTACAATATAGGCATTCTTGCCAAATATCTGAGTGTTTGGTAGAGTAACTGCCACGCCCGCTTGTATGTCCAAACAATAGGGACGAGAAGCTAACAATCCCATATATGAAAACAGATATACACCCTAAATATTATCCTGCTGCACTGGCCACTTGCGCATGCGGCTCGACTGTCGTCGTTGGTTCAACACGTGAATCCATCGAGATGGAGATCTGCTCACAGTGCCACCCACTCTTCACCGGCAATGAAAAGGTGTCAGACACTGCAGGACGCATCGAGAAGTTCAAGGCTCGCTCAGCAGCCGCTGCTCCCAAGACCGCAAAGAAAGCGAAGTAGCTTCACTCGACAAAAACCCGTCTCCTTTGGAAGCGGGTTTTTGTTTGCATGTACATCGCGTACAATAAACCCAAGTAAGTATGGACTTAACTAAATTCAAAGAAAATTATAAGACCAAATATCTCGCCGAAGAATACGAGCGGCTTTCTGTTGCGCTCGCTGAACTCACTGAAATGCGCGGCAAAGACCCTGATATGGACGCGCTTATCGCTGATGATATCGCAATGAATGAGACGGCGATGAAAGATCTGCTCGCGAAGATGGAACAGATACTCGAAGAAGACAAAGAAGTCATCGCTGCCCCCAAAGAAGTGGTACTCGAAGTGCGCGCCGGGGTCGGCGGGGAAGAGGCCGCTATCTTCGCGCAGGACCTCGCGCTGATGTACGAGCGCTATGCAAAGCTCAAGAACTGGAACTTCAGAGCCGTGGATGACTCTCAGAGCGAGATGGGCGGATACAAGGAAGCATCGTTCGAAATTGACGGCAAGGGAGTCTACGAACTTCTGCGCTACGAGACCGGCGTGCATCGCATTCAGCGCATCCCTGCGACCGAGAAACAAGGGCGCATTCATACCTCGACCGCAGCGGTAATGATCTTGCCTATTCGCGAAAAGTCGACCGTGACGGTGAATCAATCTGATATTGATATGAGTTTCACGCGTTCAGGAGGCGCAGGCGGACAAAATGTGAACAAAGTCGAGACCGCGGTCCATCTGGTCCATAAACCGTCCGGTATCCATGTGCACTGTTCAGTCGAACGCTCACAGCTGAAGAACCGCGAGAAGGCGATGTCTATTTTGGTGGCAAAACTTGAAGCACTGCGCGATGAAGACGAGCTCAAGAAGAATGCCGACGCGCGTTCATCCATCGGCACCGGCGACCGTTCGGAGAAGATCCGGACTTATAATGTCCCGCAGAACCGTGTCACCGATCATCGCATCAAGGAGTCATGGCATAATATAGAGTCGATATTTCAGGGCAATATCGAGGATATCACCGAGACCATAAAGGCCCGGGCAGAAGCAGGGAACCTTGGCCCTGCGGATGAAAGCGAAGAATAACAAGGAAAAGTTGCATTATTTAGCCCATTTTGTTAGACTCTCGGAACATATGACAGAAGGAAAAAACGACACAAACCACGTGGACACCGCAGCCGTTGAGGCAATGTTCAAAGCCGGAGCTCACTTCGGTTATTCGCGCGCACGCCGCCATGCATCGGTCCGTGCTGATCTCTATGGTGCAAAGAACGGCGTTGATATCATCGACCTCGAAACAACAGCTAAAATGCTCGAAGTCGCAAAGGCGAAGCTCACCGAACTCGGTAAGCTTGGCAAACTCCCGATCTTCGTCGGTACCAAGAATGAGGTCCGCGATATCGTTGAGGCGGTAGGAAAGTCGCTCAATGTTCCGTATGTTGCGGAGCGCTGGGTCGGCGGTATTCTCACGAATCTCACTGAGATCAAGAAGCGCACCGGCAGACTCAAGGAGCTGACTGACAAGTTCGCAAAAAGCGAGCTCGATAAGTACACAAAGAAAGAGCGCCTGATGTTCGAGCGTGAGATGGCTACTCTCCAGAAGGAGTTTGGCGGAATCGCAGCTCTCGAGAGTCTTCCCGGCATCCTCGTTGTGGTTGATCCTCGTGAAGAGCACATCGCTATCAAAGAGGCGAAGAAAATGGGTATCGAGACCATTGCTATCCTCAATTCGGACTGCAATAAGAACGAGATCACCTATCCTATCCTCGCGAATGATTCGGCTATCCAGAGTGTTACGTTCTTCCTTGAAGCACTCCGCGATGCATTCGCTCTCGGGGTGAAGCAACGCTCCTAGAAGAAGAGATACGAAATAAGATATAAGAGATAAGTAGAAATATTCTACAAGAAAGGATTTTTCTTAAATCTTATATCCTATCTCCTATCTCTTGTTTTTGATGATTATTTGATAACTAGCATACAATGTCAGATTCAAAAACAATTAGCATGGACGATATTAAGGCACTGCGCGACGAAACCGGCGTTGCAGTGATGCAGTGCAAGAAGGCACTTGAAGAAGCGGGTGGCGACATGGAAAAAGCGCGCATGATGCTTCGCAAGAAGTCGGGTGAGCTCGCAGCCAAGAAAGGCGACCGTGCACTCGGAGCAGGTGTTGTTGCGGCATATATCCATTCAAATAACTCCGTCGGCGCAATGGTCGAGCTTTCATGCGAGACTGACTTTGTGGCAAAGAACGAAGAATTCAAGAAGCTTGCCTACGAGATAGCGATGCATGTCGCGGCTATCAACCCGAAATTCCGCTCGATGAGCGATGTGACCGAAGAGGACCAGGAGAAGGCGAAGACATTTTTCACCGAGGAAGTAGAGAAGACCATGGCCGGAAAGCCTGAGGCGATCAAAGCAAAGGCACTCGAAGGCAAGCTCGCAACCTATTTTGCAGAGCAGGTGCTCCTCGATCAGCCGCATGTAAAGAATCCTGACCTCACGGTCGGTCAGATGATCAAGAATGCGGTGCAGAAATTCGGAGAGAATACCGAAGTCTCGCGTTTCTCGCGATTCGCAGTCGGCAAAGCATAAGACCTGTTCACGGCGCATACGTACCCCACTACTATGACCTTCACAATGACCATATGGACTCTCTCACTCGTCGTCATGATGGTTCTTATTGTGCTGGGTAAAAAGTCCTCCCAGACCCTTGATTACGCAGAAGTGCCGCAGGATCTGAGTGAGTTCGTACGCGAGACACTGTACCGTTCTGCGGACCGCTTTTCACATGTGATACATAAGGTGCGCCCTCATGCAGCGCGCGCCCTCGACGTAGTTGTTACTGTGGGAAAGCGCGGACATGATACCTTCATTGATCGGGTGTTTGGAAAGCGCAGTATTGTAAAGGGAGCAGCCTCTTCATTCTTCCTCAAGAATATCGCCGAGCACAAAGCCGAAGCGAAGAAAGATGTCGATGCCAAGAACGGCTACTAGTTCTATCTTTGCAATCTGCGAAATAAACGGTATATTGTCATCTATCGTCTGCTTCAACGTGGCATGCTGAAATAGCTGTCTTGATAGGTGTCAAAAGAAAGCAGATGTGAGTCAGTGTGTAGTAAAAAGTCAGTACCAATATGCCGCCTTAGCTCAGTTGGATGAAAAGCAAACTGCTTTGCTTTTCATCCGATGCCATAAGCAACGACCGTTGCTGAACGAAGTGAGGCAGGGGCGTAGGAGGGACGAGTAACACATTGTAAGGTTGGATTTATTTGAGTGGGCTCACTTAGTGCCGGAATAGCTCAGTTGGTAGAGCAACGGTTTTGTAAACCGTAGGTCGTCGGTTCAAGCCCGACTTCCGGCTCCATATAGTGAGTCCACTCAAATAAATACCTTGGCCAACCTTGTGAGAGAAGTACCGCCCACCGGCGGTGCTTTTCTTAGTACTTGAAATCAAGTACACTCATAATGAGTAGGTCCCCAGTTCGAGCCTGGGAGGCGGCTCCAAAAGCTCTATGAAAAACGAACAGACGAACACGAAAGAAGAATGTATCTTTTGTAAGGTAGGCTTTCTGGGATTGTTATAAGATTTCGCCCGAACTTACTTTATAAAAAATAGCTGAAAATTTCCAACATGTCTCGCGCGTACAAAATGGACTCGGTTTTGCGAAGCAATTTTGAGGGAGGAAGAGTTCTCAAAATCGAGACTAATATTTTTTGAAACAGTGGGATTCGGATTTCCGCCGCACAGCAGGGTGCGGCGGAATCTAGACGGGATTAAAATTATATGTTATATTGTTTTAAACCCTGGGAACGTCTCAGAGTAAAGTTCTTTAACAAGCAAAGGAAGTATTCCAATGAGTAAATATCTGTTAGCTGTCCATCGGGGACATAACGCGTCTTGTGCGGTCATGAAAGACGGCAAAATCGTAATGGCCTGTCAGGAGGAACGCTTCTCACGAGTGAAGAATGACATCGGGTACCCATTCCATTCGCTATCGTATACAACGCGTGCGCTCAACTTGTCCAACGATAACGTGGAGCGGGTTGCCTACACAACGAAGGGTTTCCCGAGCATCTTTACTAAGAGCAGGCATAGGGTTGCATTCACCAATGCGGACTATATCAACCACTACCACGTTAATCGTGGCTCATTCGGCGAGATGTCCGATACTCGTCTTGAGTATTATCGCTGGTTGCGTGATAACGCACAGTTTAATATTCGGGAAAATTACTTCAACTTCGACTGGCTCACGGACGAAGTTTTGAAGGATGTTGATCTGGATAGGCAACTATTCCAGCGCGAGCAAGTGCGTACGCTCGCCGACCATCTGCGCATCGATCCAGGCAAAATCGAGTTTCTGGATCACCACACTTGTCACGCATACTACGCTTATTACTCCAGCCCGTTTCGTCAGCAGGACTGTCTTGTTGTGACGATGGACGGCGGAGGCGATGGGAGCAATATGACGGTTTGGAAAGTTGTTAGCGACGTGCCAACTCTCATCGCTGACTCCAAGGAAAACGTCCTTTGCGAGATATACAAGCTTGTGACGCTTTTGCTCGGTATGCGTCCTGACCAGGACGAGTACAAGGTGATGGGTCTCGCGGCTTACGCGAAGGATGCACATGTGAAAGATTTGCTGGCACAATTCCACGATATTTTGAAGGTCGATAGCCTCAAGATTGTCTATAGAAACAAGCCTGCTAATCTTTTTAAGCACCTTGAAGAGATCGTCAAGTACCAGCGCTTCGATAATGTCGCCGGTGCTGTCCAACAGTTTACGGAAGAGATACTAACGTCTTTCATCACTGCTTTGTGCGCTGAGACTGGAATATCGCGTCTAGTAATCAGTGGTGGTATTGCTCTCAACGTGAAAGCAAATAAGGCAATTCACGAATTGCTCTGCATCACTGATCTATTCGTAAGTCCAGGACCCGGCGATGAGTCGTTGTCACTGGGCGGATGTTACTACCTGAATGCAGGAGGCGATCCGTTGGAGAACGCGTTTTTGGGCCTCGATGTAGCTCAGGAGCAAATCGACGAATCGTTACTGCTTGCTAAATACGACGTCAAGCATCAGATAACAAACAAAGAAGTGGCCACGTTGTTGAGCAAAGGTACCATCATTGCTCGTGTATACGGCAAGGCGGAGTTTGGGCCACGTGCGCTTGGGCACCGCAGTATCCTTGCGCACCCGCGTCACCTGTCTTCGGTGAAAGTGATCAATAGGGCAATCAAGAATAGGGACTTTTGGATGCCTTTCGCTCTGTCCATTCTGGATAAAGGAGTGCAAGACTATATCCTGATGCCGGATGGCACATCAGCACCGTTCATGACTGTTGCATTCATGACAAAGGCGATGCTCAGAAATGACATCGCAGCTGGTGTCCATGCATATGACTCAACAGTAAGGCCGCAGATTGTGACTCGACCCGCTGCACCAGACTACTATGACCTTATCGAGTCATTCGCCGCGATTACGGGTATCCCTGCGCTTTTGAACACCAGTTTCAATCTACATGGAGAACCAATGGTGAACGGTTTGGCAGATGCGTTATATACGCTTGATAACTCGGATCTCACTCATCTGATTTATCGAGATATGCTCATCACAAAAAAGAACGGAGGTGCGAAATGAAAAACATCGTACTCTACGGGGGCAGTTTTAATCCGCCTTGTGTGCATCATGTCGAGCTCGTGCGAGCTATAACGGGAGCCCCTTTCTTTGACCAGATCGTGGTCATCCCCTGTGGTCGAAGAGGTGATAAGATGTACGTTGATAATTCTCTTCGTATGCGCATGGCGGAATATGCTTTTGCAGACATACCTCGCACCGCGCTTGATCTGCGAAACCTCAAGAACGATATCTTTACATCGAACTATCATCTTGATGCGCTGTACCAGGCATGCGATACGACGCTCTGGCATGCCATCGGATCAGATCTTCTCGTCAGAAATGACGATGGTCTTAATCCAATCCAGCGAAAGTGGACTCAGGGGCGCTTAATCTGGGAGAACTTCAGTTTTTTGGTTGTTCAGAGAAAGGGGTATCCCTTTGCGCCAGAACTCTTGCCTACTCGTCAAGTTGTCTTGCAGGGCGAGTTCGACGGCAGTTCGACGGATGTGCGTGTTGCAATCCGGGGAGGATCGCATTTCAAGCATCTCGTTGACCCAAAAACGTACAATCTTATTGTACGTGAAAACCTTTACCGATGAGATTGCACTAACCAGCGCTAGTATTGTAAAAATACTAGCGCTCTTCTTTCGTTGATTTTTATGGTAAAATTTATCTATGAGTATTCAGATACAACAAACGAAAACTATTTATAAAGGGAAATTCACCACATTATGGGGGACTGAGTTTGTTGTTGGCGGACGAACTCGTGTATGGGAGTGGTTAGAAAAGTTTGATATCGTATACATTTTACCGATTACGCAGGATGGTAAATATGTGTTTATAAAACAATTTCGTTTTCCTATCAATGCGTATGTGCTTGAGACACCAGCCGGCATTGTCGAACCCGGAATCACGCTTGAAGAGCTTGCTTTAAAAGAACTTCAAGAGGAAACTGGCTATACAACTAAGAATCCTCTGGAAGCCTTGCCAAAATATCCTATTTGTCCCGCTCTTACAAACGGTTTTGCGTATGGGTTTCGCGCGCGAGACGTTATCCGAACAAATAATCAAAAATTAGAAGATGCTGAAGATATAGAAATTATAGAACTTTCAAAAGATGAGTTATTGGATATTGTATATAAAGAAGACAAAGAATATTATCTCGATCCAAGATTATTAGGATTAATCATTCTATCAGAATCAAAAAGAGATATTTAATTGCCATATTCTAATCTCGTCCAGATTTCCGCCACACATTCCTCCCACACCCTGCTACGCTACGGAAATCCGAAACCACTGTTTTGTGCGTGCGAGACATGCTGGAAATTTTCAGCTATTTTTTATAAAGTAAGTTCGGGCGAAATCTTGCAACCATTCCAGAAAGCTCTATGAAAAACGAACAGACGAACACGAAAGAAGAATGTATCTTTTGCAAAGTGAGTTTCTTATTCTCATTCACCGTGCTTCTCTTTGTCTTCGTATATACCTACATGCACCGTATGGATAATATCGCAGACTCCGCTTCGTTTAGCGCACATCCGGTATCGGTCTCACAGTAACACCCTATTTACTACTCTCGATATGCGCTCAAATAGCGCTGTTTGGTACCGCTTTTGATATTTCCTTCCTTTTCCCTATAATAGGGCGATGACTGATAACGCAGTGACAAAAGGACATATCCACCCGCTTTCGATAATTATCGGCGAAATAGCGAGCATTATGACCGAGATGGGTTTTGACATCGCAGACGGCCCGGAGCTCGAGACCGAATACTTCAATTTCGACGCACTGAACGTGCCGAAAGACCATCCCTCGCGCGATATGCAGGATACGTTCTGGATGAAGCCGTCGCTTGGTGATAACGAGCGGCTATTACTGCGCACCCAGACATCACCGATGCAGATCAGGTATATGAAAGAGAAGGTCGCGAAGGGAATACTCCCTCCGTACGCAGTTGCAGTTCCCGGCAAGGTATTCAGGAATGAAGCGACTGATGCGACCCATGAAGCGCAGTTCTTTCAGATCGAGGGACTGATGATCGGCGAGGATGTGACGCTTGGGACAATGAAGGGAGTGCTTGAGACACTATTCTCAAAACTTTTTGGAGGAGCGCCGGTGATCCGTCTGCGCTCGTCATTCTTTCCATTCGTCGAGCCCGGTTGCGAAGTCGATATGCAGTGCTTCAAATGTGCCGGCAAGGGATGCAATGTCTGCAAGCAGACCGGATGGATAGAAATAATGGGAGCCGGAATGGTACATCCCTATGTACTCAAGGAATGCGGTATCGACCCGGAGAAGTATCGCGGATTCGCATTTGGTGGCGGTATCGACCGTATGGCGATGCTCAAGTGGGGGATAGATGATGTGCGGTTGCTCTACAATGGTGACCTTAGAGTAGTGAACCAATTTTAAATATGAAATACTCGCTCAACTGGATAAAAGAATATCTTGCCAATGATCAGAAACTCAATGATCCGCTTTCGTCGAGTATCATCCAAAAGAAAGTCACACTTCAAGCTTTTGAGGTAGAGGAGGTGGAGCAAGTCGGAGATGACACCGTTTATGAAATTAAAGTGCTCCCTGATCGCGCGCATGATGCGCTTTCGCATCGTGGCATGGCACGTGAAATAGGTGCGCTGCTCGACATTCCGCGTTTACCGAGAGTCATTGATGTGGTAACGGTTGATCCGTCTGTGCCGAGTGTGAAAGTCACTATCGAAGACCCAAAACTTTGTCCACGCTACATCGCAGTGCGTGTCGACAATATCGCTACCCTACCTTCTCCAAAAGACCTGGTAGAGAAATTCGAGACTATTGGGAGCCGTAGTATCAATAACATCGTTGATATCACTAATTTTGTCTTATTCGACATAGGGCAGCCACTGCATGCATTTGATGCGGATAAGGTAGTGGGAGGCATCACCATCAGGCTTTCGAAGAAAGGCGAGACCATGACCACGCTTGATAATCGCACCTTCACCTTAAATGGTACCGAACAAGTGATTGCTGATGATGAAGGAGTATTGGCGCTTGCTGGAGTGAAAGGCGGCAAGAAAGCAGAAGTGAACAGTGCGACAAAGAATATCATCCTTGAATGCGCGAACTTCGATCCTGTCGTCACAAGAAGGGCGACCGTGACCCAGAACATCAAGACCGATGCGTCGAAGCGCTATGAGAACGGTATCACTTCAAATTTTGCTGAAGAAGGCTGCATGCTTGCGCTTTCACTCATCAAGAAATATTGCGGTTCCCCTAAATTCGGAGCGATCACTGATAATTATCCGAAGAAAGAAGACTTGGTATCTGTTTCGGTGAGCATTAAAGAGATAGAACGGTTACTCGGTCTTTCTGTGAATACCGAGGAGGTGAACAAAGTTCTCACACGCGCGAATCATTCTTATGACGAGAAAGAAGGGGTCTTCACCGTCACGGTGCCCCCCGAGCGCCTCGATCTGCGTATCAGAGAGGATCTTATCGAGGAAATAGGGCGCCATATAGGTTACGGTACAATTCCGTCGGTATTGCCGAAGCTTTCAATAAAAGGACTTCCCAACAAGCGTCTGTATTACGGCAACCTGGTCCGTAACTATCTGCGGGATGAAGGATTCAGCGAAGTGTATACGTACTCATTTGCCACCAAAGACAATGGTGTGCGAGAAGTACTACACCCGGTAGGGAAAGACCGACCATTCGTACGCAATCAACTTGCGACCGGATTATTCCAGTCACTCTTGCTTAATACCTATAATGCACCGCTCATTGGTGGCGTCGATGAGCGCATCTTCGAGCTCGGGAACATCTTTCCGAGCGATGGGGAGCATATGGTGCTCGGGCTCGCACTATCAAGTACTGACAAAAAACGTTCAAAGAGTTTAGCTGAAGAATTCACGCGTATCACTTCAGGTCTGTCGTCAGCCCTCAATGCGAAAGCAAATTTCGCACAAAAGGTGTTTGCACCAGAAGGAGTAGTGAAATATGCACCGATCATCGCTGAACTTGATTTTGATGCTTTGATCCAGGCTCTTCCAGAGCCCGAAGGGTACGAGCATCTTGTGAGCGAGAATGCGCAGGTGCGCTACCAAAGTCTCTCGACCTATCCGTTCATTGTGCGTGATATCGCTATTTTTGTACCACAGGAAGTGAAGGAATCATACATCGAAGAATTGCTCAAGAAAGAAGCCGGAGAGCTCGTCGTGCGTTTCTCGCAGTTCGATAAGTTTCACAAAGAAGGGGAGTCGCGGATATCCTACGGCTATCGTATGGTGTTCCAGTCATTCTCAAAGACGCTCACCGATGATGAAATAAATAAAGTGATGGAGAGTGTCACAGCAAAGTGTAACACTGAGAAAGACTGGCAGGTGCGCTAATGTTGGTCCGTTGACAATAAGCGAAGAACAGCAATAATAAACTTGGATGACCAAAAAACGACCAAGGAGTGGTGTATGGACGATTTCTATTTGTGGGTACTTGCTGGAGTATTCTTCTGGACCTTCTGCCATCTAAGGATCATGGTCTGGCGGTACGCTGAACACAACACTCAATTTGCGGGACCTCCCGCCCCGATCCCGCTGTGGAAAATGAGTGTCATCTTCGCTTTCGCTCCGATCTTCTTCTTTCTCCTCATCTTGGTCATTGTCGATCAGCATTGAGGATGACCTCGGCGCGGCTTCGGTCGCGCTTTTGTGTATCGGAAAAAGAAAGAGCCGCGCGCCGCGCGGCTCTTGAACGTGTTCTAGATCGGGAGCACCCCATTCTTGATGAAGGTGGCACACCTGGTCACCAAAAGATCATGCACTACTGCGGCTTGCCCGAAGTCATTTCGAGTCTGCTGTTCCCTCGGGAGAGCAGCCTTGGTATGTATCTCAGCAATTATCCGCAAGAGACCCTGCGCTATGAGTGCCCACTGTACCGCCAGCGTGTGAGCGGTTTCGTTGCCCTGAAATCGTATCTGTGCCTGGGTATGCCCGGCATCGCAGTCTTCGAGCATGTCATCGATCTCTTTTGCGACCTCAGCGAGAGTCGATGCTCCTTGTGCGAGTCGCAGAAGCGTCTGACTCGCGGTCCCGAACGGGGAAGTGACCCCTCTTATTGCAAACTCGAACGGATTTGCCGTGTCGCCTAATGCAAGTTTCATGTTGTCTCCTAAAGTACAGTCGTGATCTGTAGACTAGTTGGTTGTATGAAAAATGTCAAAAAATAGAATGGGTCCGGTATTGCGGAACCCCTGGCACACTTACATGATCTTGTGAGACTGAATCATCTTCACATTGAAGCAGAGGGTGTCACAGTGAAGTGCAATAAAGAAAAAGATCGGCAGGTACGGTAATAGAAAAGGGCCCGACGTGGTCGGACCCTCGCTGCTTGGGAGCGTATTTCAGCTCACAAGAAATGCCAGTTTCGTTGCGTTGGTTTCGGCATACAACCCGACTACCCCAAATTTCTTAGAGAGCTCACACCAAAGTGTTTGCCCAAGATGGTTGAGGTACTTCGTGTAAGCACTGAGCTGTCCTCGCCGCATCCAGTGGGTACCAGGAGTGATCTTGATCACGATGTACGGACCATCTTTCCCGTCCTTTTCTTCACCAGAAATATTGGCGATACTCGAGACGTTGCCGTGCCCGAACTCGTCATCCACCCACGGACTATGTTTGTCGATCGCACTCAGTGAAGCAATGAGCTCGTCCGTGTTTGCCCTCGACCTCGAGACGACGATCGTCCCATGAACGGTGTATTCTCTCTTACCTTCAAATAGTGTCCGCATCGCGAGACTCCTATAAAGAACGCTGGGCAAAAGTGCCACAGTGAATATATTATGTATTACTTTGTAAAAAAGTCAAGTATTTCTTACTCCAAAATACTCTTTATTCACAGGCTATTTTAGGGCAGATTTCAAGAAGCAGAAATGTGCAAAAAAGCTTGGTAAATAGGCTTCTTTTTGATATAATTGGGGTATCAGTTTGACCCATGAATTGCGATGAATTCATCGTCGTTTCACGGGTCAATTTATGTCATGTTGAAGAAATATTCAATCAATACACATTAGTAAAAACATACCTATGGCACGAAAAGACGACAAAGAAACAAAGCGCACCGGAGGCAATTATGGTGCAGAGGCCATCACCGTCCTCGAGGGACTCGAGCCAGTGCGCAAGCGCCCGGGTATGTATATCGGTTCGACCGGTGTCGAGGGACTGCACCACCTGATCTGGGAGATCTTCGACAACTCACGCGATGAGGCGATGGGCGGCTACTGTGACCACATCGAGGTGGCGCTGCTTCCCGGCAATCGCGTGCGTGTCGTCGACAATGGCCGCGGTATTCCCGTCGCACTTCATCCGAAGACAAAGGTCTCCTCACTTGAGACCGTCATGACCACGCTTCATGCCGGAGGAAAATTCGGAGGTGAGGGTTCAGGATACAAAGTCTCAGGAGGACTTCACGGTGTCGGCGCATCGGTGGTGAATGCACTCTCGCAGTACACCAAGGTGAACGTGCATCGCGAGGACGAGGGTGAGCATGTGCAGGAGTATGTTCGCGGTAAACAGAAGGCAAAGGTGAAGAAAATAGGTGCTACGAAACTGCGCGGTACCATCACGTTGTTCGATCCGGATCCGGAAATTTTCAGCGAGATCAAATTCAGCTGGAATACCATCGTTTCACATCTGCGTCAGCAGGCATACTTGGTAAAAGGTGTCGAGATCAATGTGCTCGATCTGCGCGAGTATGAGGGGAAGATCGATACGGATAGTGCGTACTACCTCAAGGATGCCGGATACAATGCCCCGTCAACCTCATTCTATTTTGAAGGAGGGCTGTACTCGCTGATCACTTTTTACAACAAATTCCAGACTCCGATCCATAAGAATATTTTTTATGTCGATAAGCAGGAGGGAAATGTCTCAGTCGAGATCGCACTACAATATGTTGACGACATCACCTCGCGTGAGATCGCATTTGCCAATAACACTTACAACTCAGAGGGTGGTATGCATGTGACAGGATTCCGTACGGCGCTCACTCGTACGCTCAATGAATACGCCAAGAAGAATAATTTTGGAAAAGAAGCCGAAGAAGGATTTACTGGTGATGACGTGCGCGAGGGACTCACTGCGGTTATTTCGGTAAAGATGCCCGAGATCCAATTTGAAGGTCAGACCAAAGCGAAGCTCGGTTCAGTCGAAGCGCGTGGCGCAACAGAAGCGGTGTTCGGAGCTGCGTTCTCGATGTTCCTCGAAGAGCATCCTGAAGACGCAAAGGCAATGATCAATAAGGTCGTGCTGGCACTACGTGCACGAAAAGCTGCAAAGGCCGCCAAGGATAGCGTGATGCGTAAGGGCGCACTTGAGGGCATGACACTTCCGGGTAAGCTCGCAGACTGTCAGTCACGCAGTGCGGAAGACTCCGAGCTCTTCATTGTTGAGGGAGACTCCGCAGGCGGCACCGCGAAGACCGGACGCGATAGAAAGACGCAGGCCATACTGCCACTGCGAGGTAAAATCTTGAATATCGAACGCGCACGTCTCGACAAGATGCTCGCATCCGAGCAGATCCGTAATCTTGTCGTGGCGATGGGTACCGCTATCGGTGATGTGTTCGATATTTCAAAACTCCGCTACCACAAGCTGATCATCGCGACCGATGCCGATGTCGACGGTGCACATATTCGCACACTGCTTCTCACGCTCTTCTTCCGCCACTTCAGGCCGCTTGTTGATGCGGGACATGTGTATATCGCGCAGCCGCCTCTCTATAAAGTGAGACAAGGGAAGGATGCGTATTACTTCTACTCTGATGAGGAGAAGAATGCTTTCTTAAAGAAAGAAAATATCGACATGAGCGAACTTGAAGAGATCGAGCCCGAAGAAGGTGCAGAGCCCGTGGAAGAAGTCGAAGCCGAAGAAGAGGAGGCAGCTGTGAAAGGCAAGGGTGCGGTGAAAACCAAGAAGATCCATATTCAACGTTACAAAGGTCTTGGAGAAATGAACTCGGAGGAACTCTGGGAGACCACCATGGACCCGACAAGACGTGTGATGAAGAAAGTCACTGTCGAAGATGCACAGGCTGCGGATAATGTGTTTGACCTCCTGATGGGCACCGAAGTTGCACCACGGAAGTCGTTCATCCAGTCGAACGCAAAGTACGCAAACCTAGATATATAACTCATACTTGGGCGCACTACTCGTCCTTCCCGATTTTAGGTTCGGAAGCGGTAGGAGACTACAGCTTCTCGAACACTAAAACGGTCCAGGACTTCGTATTGCATCCCAAATATGAGTTATATGCGGTGTTCAAAATCTGCAATCTATAAGATTTTACATTCATAAAATTATTTCTATGGCGAAAGAAGCAAGCGAAGAAAAAGCATATGAAAACGGATCCGGGGTATTGTCAGAACCGGAGATGGTCACCGTTCAGGGTTACCCTGATGCGCAAAACGAAGCATTCGGCACTGCTGTAAAAGAAGTCGCCGATGATCTCTATACACTGTATGCACATGCAGACAGTGGGATGAATGCATTTGATCCGCATGAAGGAGATTACCAAGGCGATGCGCTTGCTGCGGTCGCTCATGCAAAGGAAGCACTGGAAGCACTTTCAGGTAGAGATCAGGAAACTGTTGCACAAGAGTTTCATGACCAAACTATCGCAATGTCGGGCAACAATGCAGATAATGCATACAAAGTACTTGGCGCAATGAAGGGTACCGCATTTGCCGCAAAATTTGAGCAACTCGAAGCAGAAAGACTCGATAGTGCCGGTGTGTAGCATCATTCTTTACACTGGACGCGATGCTCGGTGAGATAAAATAAACGCAGGCCCCGGGAAGGGCCTGCTTGTTCAGTTCATGGTACTTGGGTCGGGGAAATGCTTGAGCAATCCCATGTAGAAATTACGGATAGCTTCCCAGTGTTTTTGTGCATGATGTCCCTCCGTGATAGAGCGAGGGTAGAACAGCGGGTCACTGAGGTCAAATTCAAAAGCACCATCGAGCTCTTCGCGCTCACGCGTGATCCTGATCATTAGCTTGTCGATGTACGCCATGATGAGCCATCTGGTGAATCCGCGATACTCGAACCGTACGGTAATGGTGCCGTTGATGCTGCGGTCATCTTGCGAGAACTTTGCGAACTCGCAGAGTACATTTCTCGGCTCGCGCTTGTGCTTGCCGACCATGATATGCGGCAGTTCATCTGGGTGGGTCCCGGTGCGCTCACCGAATTCCGCGAGGAAGGTGAGGAGGTGCACGAGTTCCTCTGCGTCTGTTTCCTCGTACTGCACTCCGACCCGTCTTTGATGGAACGGAGAAGCAAAATCTTCTTCACGAATTCCGGACAGCATGGGTGTTGCGCCAGGCTGCCCAAGTATCTTGAGCATGTGAACCCCTTGTTGAAGAACACTTTTCTGAGTATATCGAAAAGCCGGTTTTGCGCTAGTTGAGTATGCGTCCGCGTACTTCTGACTCGAGTTGTTTCAGGAATGTATCCACACTCAGTCCCTCGAGTTTGCTGCCGTCGCGCTTCTCGATAGTGAGTGTCTTACTCTCGACTTCTTTATCACCGAGCACAATGACATAAGGCACTTTCATCTCTTTTGCCGCGCGGATGCGTTTGCCGAGGCTATTATCAGAGGCATCGAGTGTGGTGCGGATATCACTAGCTTTCAACTTCTCACACAGCTCCCGTGCAGCATCTTCATGCTTCTCACTTACCGGCACGATTGCGACTTGAGTGGGGGAAAGCCACACCGGGAAGTTCGCAGCAGTGTGTTCGATGATGATACTCATGAAGCGCTCGATAGAGCCCATGATCGCCGCGTGTATCATTACCACCTGCTCCTTCTCGCCTTTGTTGTTGGTGAACACCAGCCCGAAATTCTTTGGCTGATTGTAATCGATCTGGATGGTCGCGACCTGCCACACACGTCCGATGGAGTCTTTTGCCATGAAGTCGATCTTCGGTCCGTAGAACGCTGCCTCGCCTGGTCCGTCTATCCATTCGGCTTTGCGCTCTTCCATAAGCTTCTTGAGCGCGCCTTCTGCCTTTTCCCATCCTTCATCAGTACCAAGATATTTCTCCGGAGTCTTCGGATCGCGGCGTGAGAAGCGCGGAGTGAGTGTGAAACCAAATACACCGTAAAACGCGCTGATGATGTCCCAGACTTTTCCGGCCTCTTCGGCTATCTGATCCTCGCGGCAGAATACGTGCGCATCGTCCTGGGTGATGGAGAGGACGCGCTGTAGTCCCGAGAGTTCTCCCGACTGCTCATCACGGTAGACCATGGTCGTCTCAGCATAGCGCTCGGGCATGTCACGATAGCTGTGCGGGGAAGAATTGAATATCTGTGTATGATGCGGGCAGTTCATCGGCTTCATTGCATAGAGGTGTCCTTCGCGCGTATCTATCTTGAACAGGTCTTCTGCGTACTTGGCCCAGTGTCCGCTCGTCTCATACAGTGACTTCTTAGTGATATGAGGGATCGTGACCTTCTGGTAGCCGCGTGCCTTGCGGAGCTCCCAGACATAATCATTCAAGAGTTCGCGGATCATCGTGCCACGCGGGGTCCAGAGCGGAAGTCCTGGGCCGACAAGATCAGAGAACACGAACAGCCCAAGCTCTTTGCCAAGCTTGCGATGGTCGCGCTTCTTGGCTTCTTCGAGCTGTGTCTCATGTGCTTTGAGTGCTTCTTTTGACTCGAATGCCATGCCATAGATACGGGTGAGCTGCGGATTCTTCTCATCGCCGCGCCAGTATGCGCCTGCGACACGCGTGAGGGTGAATCCTCCCGCGTCTATCTCGCCGGTATTCTCCACGTGTCCACCTTTGCAGAGGTCGGTGAAGTCGCCTACGGTATATGCAGTAAGTGTCTTTCCTTCGCCCGCGTATTCATTCAAGAGTTCAAGTTTGAACGGCTCTCCAGCGAACAGCTTCGCGCCCTCTGCCTGATCTATCTCGCGTCCTGTCATAGGGAGCTTTTTGTTGACCAATTTACGCATCGCCGCTTCAAGACTCTTGAGGTCGTCCGGGGTAGGGGCTTTGGAGAATTTGAAATCATAGTAGAAGCCGTCATCGGTAACGGGGCCGATGCCGAGCTGTACTCCCGGATCGAATTCTTTCGCGGCGGTCGCAAGGAGGTGAGCGAGTGTGTGTCGTATTTGTTCAAGTGTTGCCATATGAATTAAGTTCAACGAGTAAAATAATTTTTTGAGAAATAAAAACGCCCTCGTGAAGATACGGCATTAATGCCATATGTTCACGAGGACGATCTACGAAACAGTAGAGACGCGGTTCCACCTCGATTCTCCGCAGTATTCCGCGAAGCACTCATTTCGCTTGATTAGGGCCTATGCCACATGCGTCTTCGGTTGGTAGCCAAAGCAATCTCAAGTGTTTTGAGTATATCAAATATGGGTTTTTTGGCACTTGACGTATCGTGTATTTAATGATTTAATAATTACAGCAAACGTAATTGTGCGTTGCTCTTCTCATCACTTGTTTACAAGGAGGTCATATGACCAAGCAGAGCGTTTCTTTGGCCCGTTTCACCTCGCAGTATCCGGCCGTCGGTGATCCCATCGTTCGCACCTACCAGTGGCACAACCTCGACTCCAAGGGCGGCGTCGCGACCATGACGGTCGAAAAGCCGCAGCAGTATGCGGTCGCGGTGCACTCGGACCAACCCGACAGCAAGGGTCGCCCGCGCGTTCTCTGGCATCTGCCGAAGGAACAGGTCGGCAAGTGCTTCCTGCGCGAGATCGCCGGTGAGTTGTTCATCCTCCGGATGAGCGACGGCAACCTCGACGAGGTGGTCTTCATCTACGATCTGTACACCGGCAACGTCCGTCCCGCATCGGCCCGCCTTGCCCTGAAAAGCAAGGCAGCCAAGATGATGAACGCCAAGCAGTTCATGAAAGATGGCGAAGAGCTGGCACTCGCCGAGCGGCAAGGCCAGCGATCGCCCTCCAAGGAACGCCCGCCGGCGAAGCAGGTTGTCTCGGAAGCTGCACCGGCCGCCCTGGTCGTCGCAGCTCCCATCGCGCCTGTGGTGGACATCGAAGCGATCCGCGCTGAACTCGTGGCACGTCTAGACATCACCGTCTGGGTCAAGAAGGGCGGCGAGTACGTGCCCGTCACCGGCAAGCCGGTCAAGAAGCGTGATCACATCGGACTCCTTCCGGAAGACACGGCGTGCGTCACCCTGACGGACGACGACACGCCGGCCGCGTATTTCCTGGTCGGACCGAAGGGTCGCCATAAGAGCAATGTGCCGGCATTCGCCGACCGTCCCGCCGACAAGGCGCCGAGGGCTGTCGCCCTAGCCGTGTCGCACGACAAGAAGGGTGACAAGCCCAAGTTCGTCCACTGATCTGATCGTTCCCGGCCGCCTGTGAAGGCCGCCTGAACCCCAAAGGGTAACCGCACTACGCGGTTACCCTTTCTTTTTTACGATCTCGCTCCTGCACCAAGGGCCAAATACGAGTTGAATGGTAAATGATTGAGGGTATAATACGAAAATGGATAAAAAACCTCTGCGCGGATACATTGTTGATATCGAAAAAGAGACTGTGTTAAATACCGATTACCGGCGTGTGCTTTTTACCGCTCATAACATCCAATTGGTATTGATGGACCTTCAACCAGGGGATGAGATCGGTGAAGAAGTACATGAACTCGATCAGTTCATCCGTGTCGAAAAAGGTGAAGGCACGGTGACTCTCGACGGCACTTCGTACCCGCTTCTGGAAGATCAGGCGGTCATTATACCCAGAGGGGTGAAGCACAATATCGTGAACACTGGTGACGGAGAACTCAAGTTGTATTCGCTATACGCTCCACCCGAGCATAAGGATGGAACCATCCATAGGGCGAAAGCAGATGATAAAGAAGAGCATTTTGATGGAGTGGTGAGTGATGAGGCAAAATAGTCCTTGTTGTGAGCTCTCTACGCTCATGGAGTGTATGATAAGGGAATGACAAAAGAGGGAATGATCAAGATACCGCTCTCGGGCAGTCTTTCGCTTGGAGAAGATTTCCTCGAAGCCAAGCATGTTACGGCGATGATACCAATACCGGCGAAGATGACCAAGCATGGAGAGAAATATTTTCTTGTGCGTCTCGAAGATAATTCGCTCGATCTCGCTGAGGTAGGCGGCACTAAAGCAAAGATATTCACCTACGCACTCATGCGCCTTGCTCGTAGCGCCGAGCATGGTGATGTGGTCGTCGCACTCTACAATGGTGTGCCGACGATAAAAGTGTACGAGAACATGCACGGTATCGAGATACTTCGCCCTCGTTCGACGGACACAAGTTTCAGCATGGTGGTGTTGACCGAGCCGTGTGATATCAAAGGAGTCGTCACTGCGATTCTGCCTTCAAACTTGTACTAAAGACGAGTTCGAATTTACTATGATGAACATCATGAAAACTCTCACCGAAAAACTAAAAACGGCTGAAGTTAGCTCCTCATGTCAAGGCGTCGCCTTGACATGAGGGATTGAAGCTAGAGTGCAAGGTCATGGTAGTACTCTGCTGCTTCGGTGAGTACCTTTTTGAGAGGAGGAATACCTTTTCCCAGCAACTCAATTGCTTCGCTATCGAGAATGACGCGTTCCGGTCGCTGCACTGATGAAGAATAGTCTACAAAACTACTGTAGTGATATTGCTCAAGTTTTTCTTCGAGCAATGTGAGATTCTTCACATGGCCCTTCTTCCATTCAGGCTCAAATAACTCAGCGGGATTGAGATGAATATACTGTGTGAGGTAATTGAGATACTCATCATTGTCGATATGTTTTGAGCGGAATGGTTTTATAAATATTCCCCCGGTGTGTTCGTTCTTGATATTGAAGTACATGCTGTACGCAGTGCCAAGCTTTTGCATGAATGTGCTGATGCCGTTTTCAGTGATCTCCTTGAGCTGAAGGTGAAAATGATTTGGCATCAGTGCATACGCGCCGATAGCAACAAGTTGCTTGCCTCGCTTGGCCCCGTATATTTCTTGACTGGATTTTGAAAGGAGGTTGCTTCGGTGCACCGATACATCGCTGTTTGAGAGATAAAGCAGGTGCATGAAGCGTTGATAGTCGCTATTGGTCAGGAATGTCTTCCTTTTCTCAACGCCACGGTTGTAGCAGTGATACCACTCCTCTGGCGCAAATGGGGTAGGGCGAAGGCTCATCCCCCTGATACTAGTCTTCGCGCTCAGTGTGTCAATGTCAAGGCGTCGCCTTGACATTGGAGGGGTGAGGGCAGGAAAGAGACGAAAGTGGGCAGGCGGGCGGGAAAAACTCCGCTTTCAAACTCCTTCGGTCGTCCGCTGATTAGGTTGATAAAATGCTTCTCCGCTCAGTGATATCGATGTCAAGGCGTCGCCTTGACATCGAGGCACCCCCGCAAAGCCAAAGTAACCCGCAAAACTCTGGATTCAACCCTCTTTTGTTTGTGATGTTATACTGATGAAATGAAATTTTTTCTTACCTCATCGGGGCTTACGAATGATGCACTTGCGAGTGCTCTTGAAACACTCGTGGGGAAGCCGCTTCGAGAAACCTCGCTGCTTTTTGTTCCGACTGCAGGCAATACTTCGGTCGATGATAAGAATTGGCTGATCAATAATCTAGTGCAGTTTCAGAAGTATCAGTTCAAAAGTATCGCGATGATCGATATCGCTATTCCGAAAGAAACTTGGGCGCCACATTTTGCGAACATCGATGTGGTATGTTTCGGCGGCGGCAATGAGAAATATCTCGCGCGGGTGATGCAAGAACAGGGGATGAAAGATTTCCTCCCGCAATGTGCATCGCTCAAGGTCTATATGGGTATCAGCGCGGGAAGTATGGTTGCAGGACATTTTCTCGCAGGAGGACTCACGAATGAACTTTTTCCGGAAGAAGATTACGGCAAACAGGAAGGTGTACCAATGAAACTCCTCGACCTCATCTTTGTCCCACACATGAATTCTGATTGGTTCAAACAAGTGAGACCAGAATATCTCGAAACCCTGAAACCAAAATTCGACCGAGACACCTACGCGACCGACGACGACACAGCACTCGCAATAGACGGAGAAAAGATCGATATCGTCGGCGGGGGCAAAAGCTGGAGAAACTAACCATCCAAAGCGTTTCTGGATAGCACCCACCCGCATTTACAGCCCTCAAACTCCACATTCGAACCCCACTCCCGTCAATCTCCATGAATTTCATGTGAGGTGTAGGATTACCACTAATAGTAAATAATATGATATGCAACCATTTGACCCAAAAAATGAAAATCTTATAGAAGTGTTTTCTCAAAATAGTAGATACCAAGTTCCTATATTCCAAAGAGGATATGACTGGGGAATGGAACAAATTGAAAATTTTTGGTCTGATCTTGAATCTGTTAATCAAAAGGATAAGGAGAGTATCTTTTTTGGGAATTTTATATTTCTAAATAGCGACCCTGATCAAAAAACTCTTTCGATAATTGATGGACAACAACGCATCACAACACTTCAATTTTTACTTATCGCGATAAGATCTAGAGCAAAAGTTCTTAATGATGATGCTTTACAGATCTCAAATGTAAACAATCTTATCGTCCACGTTACAAATCGTTTTGCAAAACAAGACGGATCAGGTATAAAAAAATTAACTGTAGCCAAGTCGATTAGACCTCTCTTCGAAATGATGGCTGATTTTCAGTGGGACGGAATCATTCCTGATAAAATAACTGGATTAGATGGAAGAAAATATAGAAAAATAAAAGGAAAAATTCAGCCAGTATATGATTTTTTCTATAAAAAAATCAAAGATTTAAATACACAAGAACTGGCAGAAATATTAGGCTCACTAGAAAAAATATTTGTAACAAAGATTGAGATAAAAAACCCTGAGGAAGCATTTGATATTTTTGAACGCACAAATGCAAGAGGTGTAAAATTAGCTCAGTCAGACCTAGTAAAAAACTTACTGTTTCAAAATTCTGATGAGGTACTACATGAATCGATCGATGTAAAATGGGAAAAGATTAGCACAAATTCTTCTGAAAAGTTAAGCCAGATGTTGAAGTACTATGTTATCACTTTTAGCGGAAAAACCCCCAAAAAAGAAATCTTCCCCTTATTAAGCAAAAAAGTAAAGAATGATGCTTCTGAGACTCTCATTGATGATCTCTTAGAGTTTTCATTATTTTATAAAATGATGACTGATGAAGGGACAAAGTCTTCTGAGGTTTCAAGCATGAATCTTTATTTTAAATCTATTGATTTTAGCTCAATCCTCAGTGATGACCCAAGGAGAAAATCAATAACTCGAGCATTAACCTCTTTCCAATTATTTGGAATTACACAAATGTATCCCTTGGTGTATTCGTATATGAAGTCTCTACGCAGAGCAAGCTATGAAATCGAAGAAAAAAATAAAACAGCAAAAAAACGTAAAACAGCAAGCGAGTATTTACTTAACTTCCTAGAAAGGTTAGAAAGTTTCCATTTTGTTAATACGGTTATTGGGAAAAATATTGGCAACACAGTTGAGTCACTTTATTCAGAGTATGCAAAGAAATTTTACTTTGCTGAAAACCTTGAAAAATTAGAAGAAGTTGAAAGGGAATTAAAAGATGAACTATTAGAATTAAGAGAAACACGTAAAACATTTATCTCAAAGTTTGTTGATTTAAACTATGACGATGAAGCGAAGAGCATGATTGCGTATATCTTTGATCGTATATCAAATGCAGAATCTAAAGGGGATCAAATATATAATTTATATAATCCCGATAAGGATATTAAGACAAGAGCTTCAAACATTGAACATTTTTACCCACGAAAATTGTTTGAGGAAATGAATGACCCAATTGGTGCTGATTCAGGAAACAATATAGGCAATCTTTTGGTAATCCCCATGCATTCTAATAGCAAGTTTCAGCATGATACACCTGAAGAAAAGTATAAAGAAATAGAAAAAGACCCTAAACATTTAGTGAATATTGGAAATAAAAATAGAATAATTATGGATTATAAAGGGAAGTCATGGAATAAAAAACTTATTGAGGATAGAGCAAGTGATTTGGCGGGGTATTCTTATGATACTGTTTGGAACATAAATATCTAACTTAAGTAACCGCATAATTTCGATGCGATTTTAGACGCGGACGAGTCATCCTCCCGAGGAATACGCCCTGGTATTTCGAGGGTGGTGCCGAAGTTCGCAACGACAAAGCGCGCGAAATTTGCGCTTACTCTAATGCTTTCACTTTTTCGGCGATCACGGAGGGACTATCATTCCGTCTCGAAAACCGCCCCTTAATAGCCACCATCTTATCGAGTGCAAGCAGATCTTACACTACAGTGAAAGTGCGCGGGAAAATAACCACCTCGATGCTTCCTGAGAAATCAGCAACTTTGAGAAATGCCATGTGCTCGTTCTTTTTGGTGATCACTATCTTATGCTCTTCGATGATGCCTGCAACGATAGCGTTCATCCCGTCTCGTAATTCTTCGTTGATCAATTTGATGGTCGTGCCGCTCTTCTCGAGTTTCTCGCGGTGCTTGTCGAGCGGATGTCCTGAGATATAAAGACCAAGCAGCTCTTTCTCCCATGCGAGTTTGTCTTGCATTGAGATCTCAGGCGCAGGGCGCAGTCGTAGCGTTGGCATCACGTGTCCCTGCATCGAGGAGAAGAGCGACTCTTGCGAGCTTGCCGCTTCTTTTGCGTGCGCTTTGTGATATTCG
>JAYTVK010000025.1:0-28011 GCA_043744595.1 Candidatus Lloydbacteria bacterium | reverse complement strand
TCGGGCTAGGCAGAATCGAACTGCCGCCGCATGCACCCCATGCATGTAGACTACCACTATCCGATAGCCCGATTACTTATTCAATTCTTACTCAGCTTACTTACGGTCAGGTGCATGCACACTATCATGATGGCATGTAGACTACCACTATCCGATAGCCCGAATTCTATTTAATTTTTGCACACAATATACTCTGATCGGTTGCATGCACGCCCCCTTCTCTTGGCATGCAGACTACTATATCCGATAGCCCGAGTAGATTGGAGTATACCAAAAAAACTGAAAAGTACTACTGCATTTCCTTGCAGTTAGAGGCAGAATGATATCCTTTCGCAGTTGCCTCTTCTACTGTGGCGAACCAGACTTTGTTGGCATCTTTGATGCGTTTTACCCCCGCGCAGGTAGGGAGATAATATGAGTGTCCCGAACGTGACCCGACATACATTCCTTTTTCCTTATTAGCCTCCCCTGCCTTAGCTCCCGCCTCTACCGAAGCAATACTCGTACTGCTGGCATTTGAAACCGTGGCTGTAGCTTGGGTTATTTTGATGCTTGGGAGTGTATTTTGCCCTGAATCACCCTTAGCGATGCGGTATGTCAGGAAACCGGAGAGCGAAATAAGGGCTATAAATATGAATATAAAGATATCCCGAGGAAGGTCGGGCAAAGTCTTGATTTTATCGCTCATATCTGTTACTCTCATGTGACCTTAATTAATACGCGTATCCTACGGGCAACAAAGCAATATGGCAACAAAAAAATCAGGAGGTTCAACAAAAAATAACCGAGACTCACAACCAAAGTATCTTGGCACCAAGCTTCATGACGGCCAGAAAGTATTTGTCGGCAACGTCATCGTACGCCAGCGCGGCACCCGCGTCACCGCTGGTTCACATGTGAAAGTCGGAAAGGATCACACACTCTACGCACACAAGGCAGGCAAAATAGTCTTCAAGACCATCCGCAAGACCCGCTTCGACGGCAAAGTGGTCTTGCGCAAGCAAGTCTCCGTCGCGCTCTAATCTCAACGACCCCAAAACAAAAACATTCGCTACTGCGAATGTTTTTGTTTATATAGGTCAAGCAGCAAAAGGGCACCTGAGTCGAGAATTATTTGGGAGTTTTCCTTTTTTAAGTCTGTGATAAGTTCCCCTAGAGTTTCCGGCTCAAACAGCCAGCCATTGATCCTTATTTTACCCTTGTCGTCATCATGGAAGATGTCTAGTTGGTCAATCTCATTTGTAAGGCGTGACAAAGCAAGTTCTCCGTAAGCGTTCACTTTTTTAATATTAGAAATATGAGTACGATGAGGAAAAGGGCTAAAATAAATTAATTCGGACTTAACGCGCACAATTCTTACAAATAAAAAAAATCCAAGTAGAGCAGTAAAAATCAGAAATGCTTCAAAAATTCCCATGAGATGAAAATTTCTTATTGAATTGTTTTTTAATACTAAGGCAATGAAAGCAGCTGCTGTCCAAATGATTGCTAGCTTGGTTATAGTTTTATTTTTGTAATATACCTTAGATTTAGGCTTCATTTCTATTTTAGTATAACAAAAACACCAACAAATGTGGGTGCTTTTGTAGAAACTTTCAGATTTGGATGCAATGCGAAGTCCTGGACTGAGGCGGTGTTTGAGAAGCTGTAGTCTCCTACTGCTTCCAAACCCGCAGAAGGAAGGACGAGCAGGGCGCCAAATGTGGAAGTTTATTCAGCTTCGATGATGACTTTGAATTTGGCAGTCTTCTCCCCCACCTTCGCATCCACCTCGAATTCCCCAAGCTGCTTGAGCGGCTTCTCGAGATCGATATGCGCCGACTCGATGGCTGCGCCTATTGCCTTACCGAGTGCCTCTGCAAGATCATGCTGAGTGACGCCTGCATAGAGGTGACCCTCTTCGTTGGCTGCACGCTTGACGATGATGATCGTGTCCGAGACGCCGTCGAGCGCCTTCTGGAGTACATCGTGCTGCTTCTTTGCCTCTACCTCGCGCTTCTTTGAGAGCTCTGCGACGCGACGTGCTGATGACTTGGTCACCATCTCGCCCAAGTTACGGGCAACGATAAAATTGCGCGCGTATCCGGGAGCGACATCGACGATCTCATACTTCTTTCCGACGTTCTTCACGTCCGAAGTTAAAATAACCTGCATAACTTATTTGGTTTAACTAGTAATACGAATATAGTTCGTATAAGACATCCTTAGGAACTGGAAGATCCTACGGTAAATGAGTATGACGAGTACTCAACTGCGTGAGGCCTAGTATACCTATATTTGAGAAAATGACAAGGCAATGAAGAAAGTTAAGGCAAAGAAAAAGCCCTCCTTTCGGGGGCGTGGTTGAGGGATAAAACAAAGAACTCAGAGAACTGGAGGAGTTACCGACCGTACTTCTCGCACACGGTCGGCGAGTGGGACATGGTGCCGCCGTCGGTCATGCACGGGACATCGAAGCTGTCGTCGTAGGAAGCGTATGCGAGAAGGCAAACGACAGCGACAGCCGCAAACACGCCCAAGACTCCGAGGCAGTTCAGGAGAACAGACTTCATTTTTTTCGACACGGGAATCTCCTTCCAAATGTGTAGTAGAACAAAAACAATATACACTAGTATATTGTTTTTGTCAATTTAGCACTTCTTATTTAGCCGGTGTAGTCGTCGCGACGTCCTGCTTTGGGATGATGCCGGTATCGAGGATCTTCACCGCCATATCGAGCTGAGGGTCCTTCCCTGCCTCAACGTCTTCTTTGGTGATCTCTACTTTTACATCAGGGTCGATGCCGCCCGCCGAGAGATTGGTTCCGTTCGGAGTGATCCAGCGCGCGATCGTGACTTTGAGCGAAGTGTCTTTGGTGATAGGCACGAGTTCCTGCACTGAGCCCTTACCAAAACTCTTGGTACCCACCAACGTTGCGACTCCTTGCTGTGAAAGAGCGCCGGCGAGAATTTCTGCTGCGGATGCCGAGCCACCGTCGATGAGCATCACCACATCGAGCTTCCCGAGCTTCTGATTGAGTGCATCGACGTAGCCCTTACTGCGATACACCTCGCCGATGCCGGTCTTCTCTTCTTCACTGACGATGACTTTGCCTGACGGCAGGAACCAGCTGGCGATGTCGACTGCCACTTCGAGATATCCGCCGGGGTTTCCGCGCACATCGATGACGAGTTTATGATCTCCTGAGTCAACGAACTCTTTGAGCGCATTTCGGAACAGGTCTGCGCCGGTCGCAGGGAATCCGTACAGATGGATGACAAACACATCGCCCTTCTTCTCGGTATCGATAGTCGGCACCTGGATGACCTGGCGGATGACAGTGAATTCGAGCGGGACCTTGGAACCTTCGCGGATCATGGTCAGATGCACTGACTTGCCTATCTCACCGCGTATGAGGTAGAGCGCCTTGTCGACATCCATATTGGTAGTGGTCGCATTGTCTATCTTGTATATCTTGTCGCCCTTCTTGATGCCTGCTTTCTCAGAGGGTGAACCCTTCAGCGGTGCGATGACCGTGATGACGCCGTCTTTCACGCCTATCTGCATACCGACACCGCCGAAACTTCCGGTGACATTCTGCTCGAAGATTGATTTCTCCTCGGGCGGCATGAAGTAGGTGTACGGGTCACCGAGTGAACTCGCGAGTCCGCCTATCGCACCCCAGAGCTTCTCCTGATTGGAGACGGCTTTGTGCTTGGTCGGGACGTATTTATCATTGATGACGTTCCAGGCTTTCCAGAACTGCTCGAAGTCCGCTTCACTCGATCCCTTGTCGGTGACGCCGTCGCGACTCAAGATACATGGCACTTCCGCGCCTTTTGCGTCCATACAGGTGCCGAGGTCTGAGCTGGTCGCTGCTGCACTCACAGGCTGCGTAGCATTGATGACACCGAGTGCCTTGTCGACTTGTTTGCCGTTGGTATTTCCAACCCATACTCCCCCGAGAAAAAGGAGTGCGCCGATCGCGACGGAGAAAATGATGCTTGAGGAATTCTTGCTTTGAAGCGTACCGGGAAATTGCATGACAACCATTATCGCAGAGATAATAACAATTTACAATTCAGTGATCATTACCCCGACTGTGCATAGCCAAGTGCGCATGGAGTTCGTATAATAGAGAAGTATGATCTCTCGAAATAAGTATCGCGACCTGTTGTGGATCGACGCCGAGCGTCCGACCCACGAAGAGATACGCGGATTGATGGAGGAATTCGATATTCACCCGATAGTGGCGGACGAGCTCCTCACGCCATCACTGCGGCCCAAGGTAGATCACTACGAGAATTTCATCTATCTCATCCTCCACTTCCCTGCTATCCGCCACTCGCACTCGAATGTCAGTCAGGAGGTCGATTTCATCATCGGCAAGAAGTTCATCATCACGGTGCGCTACGAGCTCCTCGACCCGCTGCACAAATTCTCAAAAGTATTCGAGGTGAATTCAATACTCGACAAGTCAGATATCGGCGAGCATGCGGGATTTCTATTCTTCTATATGATACGCAAGATCTACTCGTCGCTACAGCATGAGCTCTCGATCATCGGTGAGCGACTGAAGGATGTCGAAGACCGCATCTTCAGCGGACAAGAGCGTGCGATGGTGCAAAGCCTCTCGAACACCCACCGCGACCTTCTGGCCTTCCACCGTGCGATGCGCCTGCACAAGCCGGTACTCTCATCGCTCGGCGTCGCATGTGAAGAATTCTTTGGCAAGGATTTCCGGCATTATACCGACAACATCATCGGCGAATACTATAAGGTCGACGAGCTACTCGAAGATCAGAAGGAAGTCTTGAACGACCTGCGCTCGACCAATGACTCACTACTCTCGACCAAGACCAATGAGATCATGAAGGCGCTGACCGCCACCACTTTCCTGATGCTGCCTGCGACCCTTATCGCCCAGATATTCAGTATGCAGACCAAGAATATCCCCATCATCGACCAGCCTAACAGTTTCTATATCATCATCGGCATTATGCTCTCGGTCGCTTTTTGTACGTTCATTTTCTTCAGAAGCAAAAAGTGGCTCTGATGTGATATAAATAACTTATGTCGCTCAAGCTCTACAATACTGCCTCACGCAGCCTTGAAGCATTTACCGCTATGTCGCCTACCCTGGTGACGATGTATAACTGCGGGCCGACGGTCTATAACTACGTACACATTGGGAACCTGCGCGCATACGTGTTCGCGGACATACTGCGTCGTGCACTCGAACGCGAGGGACACGAGGTGAAGCAGATCGTGAATATCACTGATGTCGGACATCTGGTCTCAGACGGTGATGAGGGTGAGGACAAGATGACCGTGGGTGCGGTGCGCGAAGGTAAGAGCGTCGAGGAGATCATTGCACTGTACTCAAACGCTTTCCACACTGACATGAGGTCACTCAATGTGCACATGGCACAGAAATTTCCGCGCGCGACCGCATATATCGAAGAGCAAAAGCAGATGATCGAAGTGCTCGCACAAAAAGGATTCACTTATGTCACCGCTGATGGAATTTATTTTGACACCAAGAAATTTCCCGCATATCCGGATTTTGCCAAACTCGATGTGAAAGGCATGCAAGCCGGGAATCGCGTCGACATGGGAGAAAAGAAAAACCCTACCGACTTTGCATTATGGAAATTCTCTCCCGAGGATGGTAAGCACCGTGAGCAAGAATGGGATTCGCCGCTCGATACGAAGAAGAAGGGTTTTCCGGGCTGGCATATCGAATGCTCGGCTATCATCAAAGCGGAACTCGGCGACACGATCGACATCCACACCGGCGGTATCGACCACATTCCGGTACACCACACCAATGAGATAGCGCAAAGCACCTGTGCCAATGGCGTCCCCTTGGCACGCTTCTGGATGCATAGTGCATTCATGAATGTCGAGGGAGAAAAGATGTCGAAGTCGCTCGGTAATACCTATCGACTGATAGACCTGCACGAGCGAGGCATTCCTCCGCTCGCGTTCCGCTATTGGCTCCTGACTGCGCACTATCGCACACAAGTGAACTTCACCTGGGAAGCGCTCGCAGCGGCACAGTCGGCATACAATAAACTCACAAGTAGCGTATACGAACTTCCACGTGCGACCGACGCGGCTCCAATAAAAGAGTATCTCGATGAATATGTCGCGACGATAGAGGACGACCTCAATACTGCGAATGCAATAGCTATCATCTGGAAGCTCCTGCGCGACGGCAGATATTCACCGGGCGAAAAATACAATACCATCCGCATCATCGATAAAGTGCTCGGACTTGAACTCGGCGACATTCCTGCTCCTAAGGCATTCGAGATCCCAACCGAAGTCACCGCTCTTCTTGAAGCACGCAAAGCAGCACGCGCCGCAAACGACTGGGCACGCTCAGATACATTACGTGCCGAGATCAAAGCACTCGGATACGATGTCAAAGATACCGGCAGCGGACAGACCGTGACGGTTTCGATCTAGAAAACTGAGTGAAGAATTCAGAGGCCTTCAATATACGCTTTGAGCTCGGGGTCAGTCTTTCGAGTCGAAAGCTCCCAGATCTTTCGAAATGTCCCTACTCCGAACACCTCATCTACTAGTCTGCCTGCTGCAAGCATACTGCCCTCAAGTTTCGCGCGAATAAAGATATCTATGATCGCTTGTCTGTCAGCGAATCTTCCGTTTGACTGCACAAACAGCTTATCAACGAGCACAGCAAATAGCTCCCGGTATTCTTCATATGCATACTGATGGCCTTTGATCTCTTTGTCGGGAGGTAATCCATCTTCAGGAACAACATCGCGTACAACCAAGAGGTTGTCAGAATATAATTTATCATAATGAGGATAGTCGGTCCGCACCTTATACTGTTCAAGAATATCCTGCATTCGGGTGGTTTCATCCGCGAAGAACCCTTTCGTTTTCAAACGCTCAATGATCTTCTTCGTCAACAGCTCAGTGAGTGCTTCTTCAAGGACTCGAAAGTAGTGTTCTTCTCCTTCTTTATCTCGCAAAATAAACCCATGACGATACTCGTGGTCTATCTTGCCGTCTGCACTACTATACTTCATTGCCCCGTGTGATTTGAGGTGGATGAGCTCGTGACAGAGGTTACGTGCAAAATTGATGATCGAATGGTCTCCCGTATCCACAAGTACAGCTTGCATCTCAGGGAACGATGCTCCCCCGATGCCGCTTTCGGCAACATTGAGTTTTTGAAATATATGAATGTTGTTGATCGGGAGTTCAAACGGTAATTGTCCGTACTGTTCGAGTATCTCGTTCGTGATATCGTTCAGTGTCATACACACCTCGATCTGGCGTTCATTTTTCTCTATTTCATTTTCCATCTTTTGTCCTCCCGATTCCATGAGATTTCCGGCAAGTTCGCGCAACACTACTACTCCTTCTTGGTTCTCAGGATCTGAATCAATATAAAATTGATCAAAGGATGACTCTTTCATTGAATATACAGCCATATTAACATGAGCGAATTGGGTATACAAAAATAGGTACCAAAAGGTGCTTGCCAACCAATACTTAGTTTGCTAAGATTCAATCAAATGGAGAAACCTCCCAAACATATGGATTGGTCAAAGAGCTTCATGTATTCACTGCATGAGACCTATTTTATGACTCAGAAGCGGCTCGAGCAAAAGCTGACGCAGGTGGACGGTATCACTTTCTCGCAATTCCTTATCCTTCTCCCGCTCAACTGTCACGACTCTGCGTCACAAAACGACATCGCTGAATTCCTTCACCTCACCGAGGCGACGGTGTCGCGACACGTTACCGGACTGGTGAAAGACGGATATATCTTAAAACAGGAAGAAAAAGGTAATCGCAGAAAACACATCCTGAAACTTTCGAAGAGCGGCACCACGGCATTTATGAAAGCGCACACCGCCATCGAAGAGGAGCTTAAAAATATATTTCATGTCATCCCGGGCAAAGACCGCGAAAATATCTCAAAGTCTTTCGAGCTCGTATTAGCAAAACTTGTCGTCTAAAACAATTTAATTCATTAACTTCTTATTATGTTCAGTACTCGTAAATCACAGATCATTACCGGCATCGTCGTTATCGGAGTAGCGCTCATCGGATGGAACGCGACCAAAAAAGCGCCGGCTGTCGTCGAAGCAGTAAAAGCAGACAGGGGCGTTACCCTCGCTTCGGTCGGTGACCTTTCGCTCAATACTTCCCCGCTTCCCCTCTTGGGCACCGTCACCTCACTCTCTGAGGCGAATATCAAGGCTGAAGCATCGGGAAAACTTGTCGGGGTATATGCAAAACTTGGCGACCGTGTTTCTGCGGGAGAAGTGATCGCAGAATTCGACAATAGCGGCGAGCGCGCGGCACTCCTCTCTGCGCAAGGTGCATACGATGCGGCAAAAGCCGGCCAAGGTACGGTCGCCCTCTCGGGAGACTCGGCCTCGGTATCACAGAATTCCGCAAAAGACGCACTCGATGGTGCAAAGACCTCGGTCTTAAATACACTCAGCGCAGCGTACATCTCAATGGATGATGCGGTACGGGTGAAGTCTGACGCTGCATTCCGCAATCCTCAGACCACCAATGCGCAGTTCATCGTGAATACGAGCGACTCGAAACTTTCTATAGACTTACCGCAAGAGCGCACTTCCATAGAAAATATGCTGAAAGCGCGCAGTGCAAAGAATCAGACCCTCACCATGGATAGTGACATGCTCGCTGAACTGAGCGCGGCACAGGGCGAAGCAGAGCAGGTAAAAGATTTCCTCGACCAACTCTCGCTCGCATACAGTCATGCGATACCTGATTCCACCGTCACCCAGGCGACCATATCCGGCTACCAAGCAGCGAATGGACTTGCGCGCAGTGGGATCTCCGGCACGCTCTCTTCCATCACTGCGGTACGCGGACAGTTCAATGCCGCACTGGCAGGCACCAAGGTCGCTGCAAACACCGTGACGCAGACTACGCAAGGTTCGACACTTGCGGCCGACGCCAATGTCAAAGCGGCACTCGGTGCACTACAGGGTGCACAATCGCGACTCGAGAAGACCATTGTCCGAAGCCCTATCACCGGCACCATTAATTCACTTTCCGTAGAGACCGGAGACTTCATTTCACCTTTCGGTGACATTGCAGTGGTCTCGAACAATGGCGCACTCGAGGTCATCGCATATGCGACCGATGATGATGCGAAGGTGCTTAAGGTTGGCGGCAAAGTTACTCTCAATGACACAGTGACCGGAGTCATTACCCGCATTGCGTCAGCGCTCGATCCAAAGACCAAAAAGATCGAGGTACGCATCGGCATCACCGGCGACAAGGGCGGACTCATCAACGGCCAAAGTGTGCGCATCGCAGCTGCACGCGCACTCGCCTCACTGTCAAAGAAAGACTCGGTGCTGCAGATCCCGCTTTCCGCACTCAAGATAACTCCGACCGGCTCGGTGGTGTTCACGGTCTCTGCATCAAGTACACTCATCGCGCATCCCGTCACACAAGGCACTCTCCTCGGCAACCAGATAGTCATCACCGAAGGACTCACTCCCGACATGATCATTGTCACCGATGCGCGCGGACTCAAAGACGGTGCGAAAGTAACCGTCACCAAATAATTCGCTGTAAATCTCATACCTATGCACGATATCTGGATATTCTTTCTCAAAAAACGCGCGTTCACCTACCTCCTGATGTTCTCACTGGTAGTGAGCGGTCTGTTCTCGCTTTCCTCAATTCCCAAAGAGTCATCACCTGAAGTGGTGGTACCCATTGGAGTCGTCTCAACAACACTCAGAGGGGCTTCAGCCGAGGATACTGAAAAGCTCATCACCAATAAGATCGAAGATGAAGTGGCAAATATCGAAAACATCGACAAGGTCACATCAACCTCGCTTGAAGGGGTCTCGGTCATCACTGCGCAATTCAATGCGAGCGCAAATATCGATAAATCGATACAAGACCTGAAGGATGCCGTCGACCGCGCAAAAGTCGACCTGCCAAAGGAAGCAGATGCGCCGAACATTGCGCGGGTAAACTTCGCCGACCAGCCGATCGTCATTGCATCGGTTTCCGTCGATGCCCCTGAAGGCGCACTCGCAAAACTCGGCGACGACCTCAAGGACGAGCTAAAGAAGATCAAGGGTGTCTCAAAGGTAGAGATAGACGGCACCCGCAAAAAGGAAGTGCAGGTGGTGGTCAAAAAAGAAGCGCTCGAGAAGTACGGACTGCGTATTGATCAAGTCATTGGCGCACTTTCTGCAGGCAACTCTTCCTTCCCTATCGGTAATATCACTGTCGCGGACATCAATTATCCTATCAAGTTTGCAGGCTCGATCGACGAACCGTCGCAGGTACCGGCGATCCAGATCACTTCACAGAACGGCGTACCGATATATCTCTCTGATGTCGCTTTTGTTTCTGACGGACTTGAGACTCCGAAGTCATATTCACGCACTTCAATAAACGGCACTCCTTCATCGCAGGCGATCACTATCAATGCATACAAAAAGTCCGGGGGTGATGTAACGCTCATTGCCAAGGCTGTCGTCGATAAGATCGATGAGCTCAAGAAGACCACACTTGTCGGTGCGAATGTGGTCGTGTCATTTGACCGCGGTGCACTCGTCACAAAAGATCTGCGCGAGCTTACACGCGTCGGACTTGAGACGGTCGCACTGGTCATTCTCACACTCTTCCTCACTATCGGTTGGCGCGAGTCGGTGGTCGCCGCACTCTCTATACCACTCTCGTTCGTCATCGCATTCATCGGCCTCTACACATCCGGCAACACCATCAACTTCCTTTCGTTGTTCTCGCTCATCTTAGCGATCGGTATTCTCGTCGACTCGGGTATTGTCGTGACAGAAGCCATTCACACGCGCATCAAACCCTTTGGCGGAGCAGAAAATGCCGCGGTCGCATCTATCCACGAATACGCATGGCCGCTTATCGCAGGCACCATGGCGACGGTAGTATTCTTTGCGCCGCTGTTTTTCCTCTCAGGTATCGTCGGTAAATTCATCGCCTCTATCCCCTTCACACTTATCTTCGTCCTCCTCGCATCACTCGTGGTCGCACTCGGCATGGTGCCGCTTATCGCAGTGGTACTGACCAAAGAGCATAAGAGTAAGTTTGAAGACATGCAGGAAGAGTATTTTGAAAAAGCCAAGCACTGGTATAAATCATTTCTCGGCGGAATACTCGATTCGCGTGTTTCACAAAATGTCTTCCTCTCACTCATGCTCATCGCATTCGTGGTCGCGGTTGCGCTTCCTGTCGTTGGTCTTGTCAAAGTGGCTTTCTTCCCTGCAGGCGATCAGGATTTCATCTATGTGCAGATCGAGAAGCCGCAGGGCACCGATCTCGCAATGACTGATCTTGCGACGCGCGAAGTAGAAGAAGAGCTCTATAACAATCCTGACATTGAATCGTTCGTCACTACGGTCGGCGGAAGTTCGGCATTCAGTGATGCAGGTCCGAGTAATGCTGCGAAGCTTGCCAATATCACCGTGATACTGAAAAAAGGAAGGACAAAGACCTCCGATATGATCATGGAAGACGTGCGCCGTGCCCTCGCTCCTATCACTGATGCTGATATTCATGTTGAGCAGGCCTCGAACGGTCCCCCGTCCGGCGCACCTGTTGAAGTGAAGTTTGTAGGAGACAACCTTGATGAACTCGGTATCGCCGCAGACAAAGCGGAGAAAGTACTTAGGGACATCCCCGGCACACTCGATGTACAGACCTCACTGCGCGACGACGGAACACAATTCCAAATAACTATCGATAGAGACAAAGCGGCGCAGGTCGGGCTCACCTCAGCGCAAGTCGCACAGACATTGCGTACCGCAGTCTCAGGTACCATTGCGACGACGATCAAGAAAGATCAGAAGGATATCGACGTCGTGGTGAAACTCAACCTCAACCCAAACTTCGTGAATCCCGAAGACACCATCAAGACCACCATCGACAGTATCAGGCAGATCCCTATCGCGACACAGAGCGGCACCGTACTGATGGGATCGCTCATTGAAACAGGTGTCGCTGAGAGTCGCGCATCAATAAGTCACGACGACCGAAAGCGCATCGTTTCAGCCACAGCGCAGCTGAAGCCGAATATGACCGCCGTCGAAGTGACCAATATCTTCAAGAAAAAGATCGCTGAAGTGACTCTACCGAGCTCAGTAGAAGTGAAATACGGCGGCGAGAACGAAGATGTGAACAAGACCTTCAGTGAAATGGGATTCGCGCTTCTCGCAGGCATGATACTGGCATTCGCAATACTTGTACTCGAATTCAACTCGCTGCGCTTCCCGCTCTACCTTATCCTCATCATTCCGCTCTCCCTCATCGGCGTGTTCCTTGGTCTCGCGCTCTCAGGACAGGCACTCTCATTCTCGTCGATGCTTGGAGTCATCGCGCTCGCCGGTGTGATCATCAATCATGCCATCATTCTCCTCGATTCAATGCTGCGCATCCTTCGCAATCCTGAGAATAAACGCACACTGCGTGACTCTATAGTCGAAGCGGCAGCAGTGCGCTTACGCCCTATCGTCCTCACGACCGTGACCACGGTCATCGGAATGATACCCTTGACCACCGCTTCCCCGCTGTGGGGGCCGCTCGCATTTGCCATCATGTTCGGACTCACCTTTGCGATGGTGCTGACACTGGTATTCGTTCCGGTATTCTTCTACCGCTGGCCGGGTGAATTCAAGGAGCTGGATGAAGTAAAGAAAAAGTAGACCTGATCAAAAAAAGAACACCGCTTGGTGTTCTTTTTTTGATCAACCGAGATGCTGATCACCCTCGACGAATTCTTCCGCACGAGTGAGATCACCGGGCTCGGTTATCTGAAACCACTTTTTCACTTCAACCAGCGGTATGCCGATCTTTTTTGAGAGCGGGAGGATAGTGTGAGGGAGTCCAAACTCAGTTTTGCCGGGAATGCGCACGAGCTCCTGGTCGAATAATTCTTTGCGCAGCATGAGGAGATTGGTATTTACATAACCGTCTTCGACGAAATGTCTCTCTTCGAGGATAGAATCAAAATTTCCGTTTGCGTCTTTTGTTATCTCACCTCCAGTCTCACGTCTGTGTACCGGATACCCGCCGATCGCGAAGTCTTGTGCGAGCATGTTCTTGATATCGCTTCTTCCGTAGAGATCATCACCCATCATGAGAATGAAGCGGTCACGCAGAAGCTCTTTTGCCGCCCAGAGTGCTCCGGCGGTACCGTTAAGTTCTTCTTGCACTACGTAGCTCATTTTCTTGCCGTTATATTCATTCCCAAAGTACTGGCGAATGACATCGCCGAGATAGCCGATGACTATAATGACTTCGTCAACTTCATCCGGCAGCGCTTCGATCTTCCACTGCAGCAAGTTCTTGCCTGATACTTCCTGCATCGGCTTCGGTGAATGCTGAGTGAGGGGAAGCATGCGCGTTCCCTTTCCTGCGGCAAGTATAACTGCTTGGATTTTGTCCATAGAGGGCATTCTGCCATATTATCTAAAATCACGCCAGATGTCATAATACATCCACATCTTACCCACAGAGTTACGCACGAAATCAGGTTACCGCTGCGGTACCTTAACATGATAGAATATTTGAACGCAGATGTTGGATGAAGTTTGAGAAGTGGAAGAAGGAGTACTCAGGAAGACCTATGCGGTATAGGGCGACTGAGTCTCCGACTGAACACGACGAAAAAATTCGCCAACATATCCGTTCAAATAATGAAAAGTCCCTATATTCCATCAACCGGTCTCAGACTCCCTCCACAGCACCTTGAGTCTGAGCAGGCGCTCCTTGGCGCCATCATGCTGCGCAGCGATTCGCTGTATGAGATCTCCGACATTGTACAAGCAGATGCATTCTATGCAGAGAAGCACCGCATGATCTACGATGGCATGCTGGATCTGCAGCGTAAACGTGAGCCTATCGACATCCTTACTCTCGCACAGCGGCTTGAAGAAAAGAGCCAGCTCGACCAGGTCGGCGGCCGCACCTACCTCGCCGAGCTCGCCGGGGCTGTCCCTTCGTCTGCAAATGCCAAATTCTACGCGGAGACCGTGCGCAAGAAGCATATCTTGCGCGAACTCATCCGTACCGCAGAACATGTCTCTGAGCTCGGCTATCAAGAAGAGCTCGCACTTGAAGAGATCCTCGATGAGGCGGAGAGCAAGATCTATTCGGTCACCAACATCTCTTCCGGCCACGGCATCCAAAACATCAAAGACGCTTTGGTCGAAGCATGGGACAGAATAGAGCGCATTCACGAGAATCAGGACGGCCTACGCGGAGTGCCGACCGGCTTCGCGTCACTCGACAAGATGCTCTCGGGGCTCCAGAAGTCCGACCTCATCATTCTCGCTGCGCGCCCTTCAATGGGTAAAACTTCGCTCGCACTAGACATCGCGCGCAAGGCCGCGGTCGAGCACGGAGTCCCGGTCGGTATCTTCTCGCTCGAAATGAGTTCACAGCAGCTCATCGACCGTATGCTCGCGGCGGAAAGCTCCGTCGACTCATGGAAACTGCGTACCGGTAAACTTTCCAAGGATCATGAGTTCGCATATTTGCGCGAAGGACTCGACAGGCTTTCAAAGGCCCCCATCTTTATCAACGACCAGGCCGGCATCAATATCATGAATATGCGCTCCGCAGTGCGCCGCATGAAAAGCGAACACAATCTTGGACTGGTGATCGTCGACTACCTTCAGCTCATGACTCCGATGCGCTCGACCGACTCGATGGTCCAGCAGGTGACGGAAATTTCCCGCTCACTCAAAGGTCTAGCAAAAGATCTCGATGTGCCGGTCTTAGCGCTCTCCCAGCTCTCTCGTGCGGTCGAGCAGCGTGGTGGTAAGCCTCGCCTCTCCGACCTTCGCGATTCAGGTTCTATCGAGCAGGACGCCGACGTCGTCATGTTCATTCATCGTGACGACAAACAGAATGAGAATTCGGACCGCCCGGGTATCGCAGAAATACTCATTGAAAAACACAGAAACGGTCCTACCGGTATGGCGGAACTGTTCTTCGACGGCAAGCACACGACCTTCCGTGAGATCGAAAAGACCCGAGGAGGAGGCGCGGATCAAGCGTTCGATGATATTTTCTAATTAGAAACTGAGGAGATGCAGACTAGATGCGCTGGAGTGCCGGGTCTTCATCTACTGAACCTGCCTGTGAAATAGCAGTACGGATCATCGCAACATCTTTTACGTCGATGATCCCGTCGGCGTTAAAGTCGTAGATATTTGCATATTGATGCTGGTCAACGAACTGCGAGACTGCTACTACATCACTGATGTCGAGCACATGATCGCCGTTGAGGTCGAACTCGACTTCGGGGTGTCCACTCATTGCCATGCGCACTTCGTACACATCGTTTCTGTCGACAATATTATTCGAATCAACATCATACACTGCCGCATACTGATGCTGATCTGCGAATTGGGAGATGGCTGTAAGATCACTGATATCCAGTACTTTGTCGCCGTTGAAGTCGAATGCCAACGTTTCTTTGGTAAGCGGGATGCCGAACTTTGCGGCACGCAGAGGCATGACCCCCGCCCCGGAGACTAGAGGAGTGGGCGCCGATACAGCAGCGGGTATTGGCACCGGAGCATCACTATTCTCAGTGACGATCATTTTTGAAGTATCAGCAGTATCAGAAGTAGGGTCCGCGGCTAGGAGATATATTCCCGCGATGCCGATGAGTATCACCAGAACCCCTCCGGCAATCAGCATCAGGTGCATGCGTTTTTCCGCATCAGTATCGAGTACGACCGGAGGCAAGTTTGTATTATCTATTGCAGGTATCGGCGGAACAGGTTGTTCATCCATGAACGAAGTGTACCGCAAAACCACACACCGAGGAAGCAGGTTATCCTCGTGCGCGAATGCCCGCAAATATGTTAGTCTGTGCAGATATGGATCAGATCTCAAAACTCGCGGGGCTATTTGCGGAATTTCCCGGCATCGGCTCGCGCCAGTCCAAACGCTTCGTATACTTCCTTCTCAAGCAGAATAAGAGCTACATCAAGGAATTGGTGCGGCTTATCGAATCGCTCGAAGGCTCGGTGCTTGAATGTGAACGCTGTCACCGCTACTTCATGAAAAAGCATCCGACTGCCGGACCGCGCTGCAGTATCTGCACCGACAGCGGTCGCGACCACACTATCCTTATGGTTGTCGAGAAAGATTCGGATCTCGAAGCAATAGAGCGCAGTTCGACCTATCAGGGCACCTACTTTGTCCTCGGCGGGATCCTCCCTATGCTTGAGAAGAATCCGAGCGCCAAGATCCGTGTGAATGAGCTGAATGCGCTTATCGGAGAGGAATTCTCCGACCTCAAGGAGGTCATCATCGCCTGCGCCGTTACCCCTGAAGCCGAACACACCGCCGACTACATCCGCACCGAGATCACTAAGCTCTGCGAACAGAATTTCATCAAGATAACCGAACTCGGACGCGGACTCTCGACCGGCACCGAACTCGAATACTCAGACGCCGAAACCCTGCGTTACGCGCTTGAAGGCAGAAAGTAGAAAACAAAACAGCCTATTCGGGCTGTTTTGTTTTTTGCTGTATCGATCGCTCTAGGCGAGCGCCTGGTTGATATCGATATCGATGAGATTCGCAGCGGACTCCCCTTCGGAAGGAATCTGTCCGGCAAGAGAAAGTGCCTCAACAAGTGAGTCTATCTTTCCTCCGATATCTAAAATTTCGTTTTCGTTGTTCATATGTGTTGTATGCATTTCTCACAAAACAACTCCCTTCCGGGAGTCGTCTTTAGCCAATTTAGTCGATGCTCTCGATCTTCACCTCTGTGAATGGCTGACGATGTCCGTTTTTCTTGTAGTAGCGTGATTTGGCCATGTATTTGACCACTAGTACTTTCTTGCCTTTAGCGACCGGGACGACCACGGTTGCGGTCACCTTCGCGCCAGTGACATAAGGAGCTCCGACCGTAGTCTTTACACCGTCGTCAGTAAGAAGCACTTTGTCGAAGATCACGGTTGCACCCGCTTCATGCACCACAGGCATCTCGCCTGCCTTCGTTTCGGTAGAGAGCTTCTCGATCTTGAGGACATCGCCCTTCTTGACCTGATACTGCTTCCCGCCTGTTTGTATTACTGCAAATGTCATAGTGGAAGGTATTCTACAGAAATATCTAGAAAATGCAAGCTTTTCGTGAGTTCCTAAAACCATTATTTTACAACAAAAAAAACCGGGGAGTTGGGTTGCAACTTTCCCGGCCGGAACTGTCGATTGCCAATTAGAGGCTCAAGTGCGAACGTAGTGTGGGGTGGATGCCGAACTTCGGGAGTTCGAGCAGTCCCTGCTGGCCGCTCCAGACACCGCGAATGACGCCGTCATCCTGCATCTGGTAGACGGGAATACCGGTATGATCGCCACTGAACCACTCTTCCTCCAGTGAGACTGAGAAAGGATCTCTGATGCCGGTGATATCCCAGACGAGCACCGCTTCGTACGCACGGTTTTTCTCGTTCACCGCATAGTGCGAGTGGCTGATCTTGCCGACCTCGACCACCTCGGTAACAATGAACCCGAGTGAGCAAAGCCGTTCGCAGTCGAGCCGTGCGCCTGTCGGAACGAAGCGCTTGGTCTTCTTCAAGTCGTAGACGAACGCTTCCTCGATGAGTTCCCGGATGCCCGTGAGGATGAGGTTCGGACCTTCGTCATGCTGTGCGATACCGGTGAACGGCTTCCACCAGCCATAACGATCATCCGGTACCACGAGCGTGCCACCATCGTACCTGACGATGATGACGGCGCCGCCGCGGTAGAGTCCGGCGGGGGCGGCCTTCTCGAACTTGCCGTTTGACGAGCTCATGGGCTTGCAGTCTTGAATGAAGGTGAACTTGTCACCTTCCCGAACATAGATCGGGAAACTCTGGTCGTCATCCTCCGCACACGGAAGGCTTTCGAGGAATGCCCGCTGTTCTCCGGTGAGGGTGGTATGGTTGAGGAAGGTTGAGGAAGACATTCAAATGCTCCTGAATAGATTGGGAGGGCCAAAAGGTACAGTGCCAGCGTGCGACAAATGTCACCGCGTCAGCTGTTTCTGATAATACAACTTTATACACATAATGTCAAATATCTCGTATATACAACCCTCAATCTGCAACCAGCGGTTTTTCGAGCAAATTAGCCTCAATGCCGGGGCTGCCGCCGGTAATGCGGGTAATGTCCTTATCTACCTTCCCAAGCTCCTTATAGGCCGCATTATAGTGATTGACCGTGGTTCCGAGGGCATTCCCCATCCTTCCCACAAAGTCCTCATAGGCCTTCAGATGCTTCCCAAGCTCATCGACACGTTTAATAATGTCTTTGGCGGTCTCCTCTATTTTGAACGCCTTGAAACCGTATAAGACCGACTGCAGGTATGCGGCAAAGGTGGTCGGCGAGACAATAATGACTTTCTTTTCATTGTACGCATAATCTATCAGATTGCGGGTATTCACCTTCACGGCGCCGACTTCATTCACCAGTAGGTCGTAGTAGATGCCCTCTGCAGGAATGAACATGAACGCGAACGGCAGTGTCCCCTCTTCGGTCTTGATATATTTCGAGGTCTCGTCGATGCGTTTCTTGAGATCATTTTTAAATTCTTTTTCGAGCTCATCGCGCTGCCGCTCATCTATCGCCATGGTCACGCGATTGTAATTATCCAGCGAGAATTTTGCATCGACCGGGATGATGCCTTCTTTGGTCACTATCACCGCATCAACCTTCTCTTTGTTGGCGAATTCATATTGCATCTTATATGCACCGGGCGGCAGGATATTTGAGAGAATAAGCTCAAGTGATGCTTCGCCGAGATTACCGCGCTGTTTTTGGTGCTTCAAGACCTTCTCAAGATTGGAGAGCTGCTCGGCAATGGTCATGAATCGTGAAGTCGCTTCATTGGTCTTGGTCTGCTCTACCCGCACATCCCCCAAACTCTTACTCATATCTTCGCGGATTTCGCGCATGAGTTTTTGTGACTCGGAGAATTGCGACCGCACCGCGTCGGTCATGTCGCGGCGAGATTCATTCAATTTTGAGTCGAGCTGCTTAGTGAGTTCGGCGAGCTGCTGCTGCATCAATACTAACCCTTGTGTGTCCTGAGCCGGAGCCTCTTTCTTCTTGAACTGCGCCCACAAGAGCACCAAGAGAAGTACGACCACAAGTCCGAGTAATATAACGGCAAATATTTCCATACAGCTATTCTAGCACGACCGAATCACTCTGAAAAAAATATAAAAAAGGCGCCCTTGCGAGCGCCACGTGGTAAAACGACGTTAACCTTTTTCTCCTTTCTTCTCACGCTTTCTCCGGAGCATGTCGAGATCGGCAAGTTCTTTCCATTCGCGAAAGGTCGTACCACCTGACGGACATGCAGCCGCTCCGACAGAAACATTGATGTGGTACGAATTCGTTTCTCCGTCGATGGTCACGGCGACCCGCTTCCTGCGTTCGATACCGGAGCAGATCGTCTGGCCGATCATCAGTGCTTCCTCGACCGACGAATCACGCAACAGGAGGACGAACTCATCACCCTGATCACCACGACCGGCAAAGTCGCCGGGACGAAGATTGGTTCGAATGATGTCGGCCACATAGCGCAGTACCGTGTCGCCTTCGTCATGCCCGAACTTCTTGTTGAACTCTCCAAAATTGTCGATGTCGAAGTACAGAATTGCTGTACGAGCAAGCTCGTCGGCATCGAGTGCCCCGAGTACTCGGTCGATCTCCATGTCGACCACTTCCTTGCGCAGGAGGTTGGTCGTCGGTTCGCGCTCTGCACGGTGGCGCAACTCGCGGATAGTCCCTTCTTGGACAACTATTTGGTGCTTGACCTCGGCAAACTGGGCCCCTAATTGCTTCAGTTGGGCACGAAGTCGGGCAATTTGCACATCACGCGGATCGCTGCTTTCGGCGGGCGTTGTGGGCTGATTCATGTAATGAATCCTTTCTTGTTTGTTGAGTTGATTGGGATGGAACAGTAGTCGATGCTCAATTTAACACGGTTAAATAATTTGTCAATCGTTCCCTTTTCGCGTTATACTTGGCACATAATCACCAACATATATGGCACTACAACAAACCATCAAAGACCAGATTAAAGACGCGATGCGCGCGCACGACGAACTGCGCAAAGAAGTCCTTCGCGGCATACTGACCGCGTTTGTAAATGAACTCGTAGCAAAGCGCCGCACTCCACAGGAGACACTCGAGGATGATGACTGTATCACTGTACTCAAGAGACTGGTGAAGCAGCGCAAAGATTCAGCCGAGCAGTTCACCGCCGGTGGCCGCCCCGAGCTTGCGGAAAAAGAAGTGAAGGAGCTCGCGATCATCGAAGAGTTTCTCCCGAAGATGATGTCGCGAGACGAGATCAAAACTATCGCTGAAGCAAAGATGAAAGAACTGAATGTCACCGACAAAAGCGCTATTGGCAAGTTCATCGGCGCAGTGATGAAAGACTGCAAGGGCATGGCAGATGGGAATGATGTTAAAGCCGTCGTCGAGGATATGCTTTCCTAAATATTTTAGCTCTTGATTTAACCGCAGAAAGTACTTGCATAAAGTGCTTTTTTGTGACATAATTTAAACAGTTTGAACATCAACAATTGAGGAGTCAGCCGTGGAAACACAACGACCAAGACACAGTATCGACATGGATGCGCTGGCAGACCGAGTGATCGGACTCAAGCGCAGAAGTCTGGCAAAAGAACGCCGACTCGCGAAAGAAGAGCTCGAAGCCGGTAGGCCTGCAGCGCAAGCACTCTCCGACAAAATACACTTCGACGCAGCATTCACTGCTTCGCTCGAAGAACTGCGCGAGGGCAATCCCCTCATCGCGCGCATGGAGCATGATGCCATCGGTGAACTCAAGAGCAACATCGGGCGTGCGCTCGCACTGCGCAGTCCGAGAAGATCTTCGGTGGGCAAGCAGCGTGCACCACTCGACCTATTCGGCATCAGTGTGACCGAAAGAATGCCCGAGCGTGATACGGTCGAAGTACAAGACCGCATGATGAGCAAGTACACCTTCGTGCGTATTGGTCGCAAGATCGTGTGCTCATGCAGTACGGTGGGCCTCAAGGCACCGCGTGAAGTGAAGCAGTTCGTGAAGAACTACTTTGCCGACACTCCGAAGCCCAAGAAGGTACGCGTCCCGAAGGAAAAGAAGCCGCGTGGCAAGCACAAGAAGCTGCGACAGAATTTCCCGAAGGTCACTTTCAAGACCAGGTCAAAACAGGTGATAGAGATCATCGTCAAAGTCGACGATCATGTCACGGGTCTGTACGTCCCCGGCAAGCACTCTCCTGTCCTACGCGAGTGGCGTGTCGATGATTCCAAAGTGTCACCTTCGCTTGTCCCAAAAGCAAAACGCGACAAGGCCAAGGGGTTCGCTCGCCTGCGCTTCGGAGAGCGACTCTCCCGCCAAGAAGCGATGCTCTGACTCATTTCCACCACCCTGTGCCGCACTCGTCATTTATGATGCGTGCGGCACTTTTTTGACATTTTTGCGCAATCCACAGTTATTTTGACTTATTCCCCTATTTTTTATTGCATGTGTTAGAATATTGGTATTAGCCATGACGCGTTCATCGTGGAGTTGAGGCATAGAACCGGCCTTGCACACAGCGTATTAGTTTGGAAATGGCGTAAAGGGTCGAACAAAAACCTCATGTCCGCAAGCATGAGGTTTTTGCTGTCTCATTATCGGGATCTTCCAGATCCTCCTTTACTACCTAGACTTCTTTCCGGATCTTCCATATCCTCTTTTGTCGCATAGACCTTGAGCGTTTTGCCGGAAGCATCCTGCTCCTCTGGTTTTTCTTATCGGCATCCAGATCCTCTTAATTTCACCTAGACCTTAAGTGCACTGCCTGGAGCATTCTGCTCCGCAGTTATCGGGCTCATCCTGAGCCTGTATCGGCATTTAGGTCACTCCCCTCCTAATTGAGCTTTGAGCTCCACAAGATCTTTTACCACAAAGTCCGGAGCGAAGATGATGCCTTCGGAGCCTGACTCGCGTACAAAACGCCGCATCAGATAACATGCCACTTCAGGATTCTCTTCTTTCATGCGAGAGATATTGGCAAGCTCATCGTCGATGAACAGCACCGGTCGTCCCTCTGTCCCATGGGTCGTGAGATATTCTTTTGCGCGCACGGCTTTGTCTTTGGTAGTAATGATGATGTCGTCAAAATATTTTGCAACTCCTGAACCGTTTATTTTCAGCTGCTGCATCAAGACCGGATTGGACGAGTACTCGACCTTGAGAAATGTGAGGAGAACGAGATGATACTTCGCATGGGCGAACACAAGAAAGTCCTCCACATCGGCATACACCATGGTATTAAAATGTGGCGGCGGAAGTTTTCCTTCGACAATTTCGTCGATACGCTTATACACATCTTCGCCCAGCCAGGTATAGAATTTCTCCGTATCAAACAACGTACGGTCAAAATCGACAAGTAAGATCGGCTTTGTGACGGGTGTTTCATTCATGAAGTGTATTGTATTATTTCTGATCAATGAGGTCCATCTGCGCCTGCGTCTCCGCATTCTTTTTGTTCAATTCGATCTTGGCGGCATTCGCGGCGTCTACATCCGCGTGCATTTGCTCCATCCCGGTCTGTGGCACCGTCCCGCTTGCCGTAAGCGGCTGAAACTCGGCGTTCGGATTTGTCTTATCTCTGCCGGGCTCAAGATACATGCGTGTAAACAATAGTCCGATGATTGCCACCGAGATGATAAGTGCAATGAGTCCGAGATAACCGCCTTGATATGACCTCTGCATGCACTCATCATATGCTTTTTTATCTGCGTAATAAAGCCTATACTAAGACCATGGATACCAAGCTCATCTGGATGGGAATGTTCGTTGGATCGCTACTTGGCGGTTATGTGCCCCTCATTTGGGGTGGAGATGCATTTTCATTGGCAGGTGTACTCTGGGGAGGCATTGGGGCATTCATCGGCGTCTGGCTTGGCTGGAAGATCTCGCGCTGAATGAGTCTTCGCTATATGACCGGCAAGGGCTTCATTAAACTCGGGTGTATGCGCGCGAGTTTTTTCTTGCGCTCGGCATAGTCAGGAATGGTCTCACTGACGAGCTTCCAAAATGCACTGCCGTGATTGAATTCCTTCAGGTGACACAGTTCATGCACGATGACCGCATCACAGAGCTCAGGTGGAAGGAATAGTAATGCATAATTGAAATTCATATTCCCCTTCTTTGAACAGCTCCCCCAGCGACTACGCTGCGCGCGTATAGTAACGCGGCCGTAGGTGAGACCGTAATGCAGATTGAAATATTCGAGCCGCTCATGCACGAGCGTACGCGCGGCCTCTTTGTGCTCTCGATACCTGCGCTTCGATGCTGCGGTCGGCTTCACTCTTCGCACCCGACGCCTGACGATGACCCTTGGGAAAAAATATCTGCGTAAGCGTTTTAAATCTGACTCTACGGACATGCTGCTGAGTATAACAAAAGAGCGGCCAAATATCTTTGGCGCTCTGTTGCCTCCTTCTACAGTGGGACCAACGAAAAACGATGAAATTCGAGACGTGGAGAAAACGACGAGGAAGGCATATTCCTATATGTTGACCGAGTCGTAGAGGCTCCACAACGAAGAAGTTCGCGTTTTGCGTAGGCTCCCAAATTAGGTATTGAGTATCGCCTTGAAAACATCACGCTTCGGATCAGGAACTGCTCCAAATGCATTCGCTCCCTTGTCGCCTTCTTTCCAGCATAGATATACCACGACGAGGAATCCGACGAACGGGATGATGCAGATAGCTGCTGCCCAGCCCGTCATGCCGGTGTCGCGGAAGCGGCGTGCCGTCATGCCTATACCAATGACTCCGAGTGCGAGACTGACGAACAGACCGATGACCGGGATCATAGCAAGGATGAAACCAAGCACGATGCCGCCAATAGCGCCGTACATGTAGTTCATGCGGTCGACTCTGCCTTCGAATAATTTATCGAACGAGAAACCTTGCGACGCCGCCTTTGCCTTGTCCGCCATATGCTTGAGGTCGTTCGGCAACGACTGATTCGATCCTGTGCTACCCGCTGCACCTTCGGTCTTCACCTCCTCTGCTTTGGGTTGTTCGTTATTTTTTTCTTGGTTTTCCATATGCATTCATTCTATCTGCTTTTCGAACAAAAAGTCCACTATTCAAAAAACCAATGTTTATGGCAGTGAAATGGTGAATGAAAAGAGCGTGACGATGAGAATAGAAGCGATGAACATGCGCTTGGCCCATGTACGGTCACTTTGCTGAAAAAATCCTTGCGCAGCGAGCGCCACCCACACAAGTGAGGCAGTGCCCATGAGCGCAATGTACACTTTGCCTGCGTAGCCAAAGGAATAGAGTGCGAGAATGGCAGAGGCGAACGCAAGCGTATACAGAAGCGTCTCTATCTTGGTGCGCACCATTCCGCGCGCCACCGGTAGTACCGGGATCTTTGCCTTACGATAATCATCCAGCCGATATACGGCGATAGCGTACGAATGTGGCATCTGCCAGATAGAGAGAATAAGGAAGAGCAGTATTGCACCGGCATCAAGAGTATTTGTCACCGCGAGATATCCGACCACCGGCGGCACTGCTCCCGAGACGGAGCCCACCAGTGTGCCGAATATCCCTCCGCGCTTTGCATAGAGACTGTAGCAAACGACATAAAAGAATACCCCAATGAGTGCAGCAAAAAGCGTGAGCAGGTTGGTATGGAAAAGTAGCGTAGCAGTCCCGAGGATACTGAGCACAAGTCCGTAGTAAAATGCATGGCGAGGCTTGATGACACCAAGCACGAGTTCCCTGTTTTTGGTGCGATCCATGAGTGCGTCGATGTCGCGGTCGATGATATTGTTGAACACGCAGCTGCCTGCAATGGTCAGCGAGATGCCGATGAGGGTCGCGAAGAGCAGTCCAAGATCAATGCTACGGTGCATGCTGTGGGTCGCGAGAAAGAAGCCTCCGAGTACCGTGACGAGGTTGCCGTAGATGATGCCCGGCTTGGTGACGCGATAGTAATACTTGAGCACGTTCGGACGATTTAGTACGCGGTCAAGACCGAAGTATTCTTGGTAAACGAGGTGATCATATTGTAGTTAAGATTGTTCATGATCCACAGACTTCCGACGACCAGGATAAGTACTACGATGATAGTGAATACGAATGCGGTCAGATTCCAACGCGCACGCGACTTATTCGAGAGGTGGAGGAAGAAGATGATCTGGGTCAACAGCTGCAGTAGCGCAAGCGATATGACCGCAGCCACAGCCTCAGTACCGGAAAGAATATGTGTCGTGATAAGCATGTACGCGACAAGTGTCAGGAGTATCGAGAGTATGAAACCCGCCACATAGGATTGTGTGGTGCCGTGACTTGCTCCGTATTCAGTATCGATCGCAGTTAGTTCATTGCTCATATGTTTTATTAGTGTTTAGGCTTTAGGATATTCATTTTTGTAATATTTTTCCATAACGGTACAACAAAATTATGTTGAGGCTGATGCACATAAAGAATATCAAATAGGAGACCATATCCCCCATCGAACCAAGATCGATGTTTGGAAAAATATTTTGGATATACATCGGCAATATGATCCAGGGAAACGCCACATAAATAATACTTATTTGGCAAAAGGAACCGACACATGTGAAATAGTCGACGATATGATACATGAGAAAGAAAAGATATGGGGAAAGAAAGATCATTCCTATTGGAGATACATTTAACAATGCCCGCAAAAATCTCGATTCTGGGGCTTTTGTATCATTGAGCATTCGCTCTAATGTATGCTCGTGTTTTTTGTTCATGTCATCTATATTATATGACTTTCCGGGCTATGCGCGAAGCGCGAATCACAGAGACACATTCTGATGTGGCTCTTTGAGTCAAATTGCGCCCATCAAGTAGACAATGGTAAATACAAATATCCAGACAATATCAAGGAAATGCCAGAACAGTGACAAACTGGTGAGTTTGCGAAACGTGATATTGGTGACGCCATAGTGGTACACCTGAACAATAAGCGCGATCATCCACATCAGTCCTATCAGAACGTGTGTACCGTGTGTGCCGACCAGAGTGAAGAATGCCGAGAGAAACGCACTTCGATCAGGCCCGCTCCCCTCTGCGATAAGTTTTCCGAATTCAGAAAGCTCCATACCGAGAAATGCTGCTCCGAGGAAGAATGTCACCACCAGCCATGACATGACACTCACTTTCTTTGACTGGTGTGCCGCAAGCATCGCCATGCCGTAAGTGAAGCTCGAGGTCAGGAGGAGCATGGTCTCAAGTAGCACGAACGGCAGGCTGAACAGCTCGCGTGCCGCGGGTCCGCCGTAGACATTATTGTGCAGCACCGCATACGCCGCGAAGATACTCGCGAACAGCAGGCAGTCGCTCATGATATAGATCCAGAAGCCGAAGATCACTTTCGCATCTTCTGCATGGTGATGTGCTTCTCTTTTGTGGAGTGGTACGTGATGGTTCATATCATGCATGGTGAGTGTGAGTCATACGCCGCTCTTCAATACGCTTCACTTCGGCCGCGGGTACATAATGATCGATATCATAATCGAATGAACGATAGACCGCGCAGCAGATGACACCGATGAGCGAGACCGGGACAAGCCAGTACATATGCCAAATGAGACCGAACGAGAAGATGAAAGCGAATGCGGAAATATACATGCCCATAGCAGTATTATTCGGCATATGGATATCCTCATACTCCTTATGCGGCGTATGATCTCCTCCGCCGTGCTTTTCATCCCAGAACGGATGTCTGCCGTGCACGCTGGGGATACGTGCGAAGTTATAAAAAGGCGGAGGCGATGAGGTCGACCATTCAAGTGTGCGTCCGTTCCACGGATCTCCGGTCGTATCGAGATTGTGCCTGCGGTTCTTTATACTGACGATGAGCTGAATGATCTGCGACAATATCCCGGCACCGATGATACATGCACCAAAGGTCGACACGATGAGATACGGCTGCCACTCACTTCCGGCATCGATATGACTCAAACGGCGCGTCATGCCCATGAGGCCGACGATGTAGAGCGGCATGAACGTCACGAAGAATCCGATGATCCAGCACCAGAATGCGCGAATCCCCCACTTTTCATCCAGTTTGAATCCGAAGATCTTCGGGAACCAATACGTCAGCCCGGCGAAATATCCGAACACCACACCGCCGATGATGGTGTTATGGAAATGCGCGATGAGGAACAGGCTGTTATGGAGCTGGAAGTCGGCGCCGGGCACTGCAAGCAGCACTCCGGTCATCCCGCCGAAGGTGAAGGTACACAAGAATCCTATTGACCAGTACATCGGCGACGAGAAGATGATACGCCCTCTATACATCGTGAACAGCCAGTTGAAAACCTTCACGCCGGTCGGAATGGCGATGACCATGGTCATGATACCGAAGAACGCATTCACATTTGCTCCCGCACCCATGGTGAAGAAATGATGCAGCCATACCAAGAAGGACAGTATGGTGATGGCGATGGTCGCCCAGATCATGGTGGTATAGCCAAAGAGCTTCTTCTGCGCGAATGCCGGTACCACTTCGGAGAAGATGCCGAATGCCGGAAGTACCAGAATGTACACCTCAGGGTGCCCCCACATCCAGATGAGATTCACATACATCATCGGATTGCCTCCTGCGAGTGAGGTGAAGAAATGCATACCGAGCGTGCGGTCAAATGACAGCATCGCAAGTGTTGCGGTAAGTATCGGGAACGATACGACGACCAGCGCCATGGTTGCGAGCACCGTCCATACGAAGACCGGCATGCGCATCAGGGTCATTCCGGGCGCGCGCATCTTGAGGATGGTGACGAAGAAGTTGATACCCGAGAGGAGTGAGCCGACACCGGAGATCTGTATCGCCCATATATAATAGTCGACTCCGACACCCGGACTATACTGCAGCTCCGAGAGCGGCGGATACGCAAGCCAGCCGGTGCGTGCGAATTCACCAAGGACGAGCGAGAG
>JAYTVK010000024.1:0-2275 GCA_043744595.1 Candidatus Lloydbacteria bacterium | reverse complement strand
ATAGAGCGAGTGCGAATAAAGCAGCAGTGGGGGTGACCAAGACCCTGCCTGCGTCAGCTGTTTCGCATTGAGGTAATGCGGTATGCTGAAGAGGTGATTCTGCCTCAGTCGTCGATGAAGCATCACTGAAACACTCATGAAACATCTCGCAAAAAAAATAGTTGTCGCACTCCTCTCATGGGAGGCAAGCATGGCGCTGCGGCGACACAAACCATTTATCATCGCTATTACCGGCAGTGTCGGCAAGACCTCCACCAAGGACGCGATAGCCACTATTCTGCGCGAAGGTGGCGATATCCGCGCGAGTCAGAAGAGTTTCAATAGCGAGATAGGAGTACCCTTGACCATTCTGGGGCTCTCCAATGCCTGGCAAGATCCATACGCATGGATGAAGAATATCTGGCAAGGATTTCGTACCGCTTTTTTCATAGCGCGCTTTCCAAAGACGCTCGTGCTTGAAGTTGGTGCCGACCACCCGGGCGATATCAAAAACATCACCAAGTGGATGAAGCCTGATATTGCGGTGGTGACACGCCTTCCTGACTTACCGGTGCATGTGGCATATTTCTCATCTCCCGAAGAAGTGAAGAAAGAAAAGGCCGAGCTGGTGCGCGCCCTGCGCCCCGGTGGTATCTTTATTGCTAACGCCGACGACCCAGCGGTCATCGCACTCTCTTCGCTTACACGTGCGCGCATGATGACGTACGGATTCGGCGAGACGGCACAAGTACGCGGTTCGACTCCTGAAGTGGTCTACAAGAGTATCGACGGAAGGAATGTTCCTGCAGGAATGAAATTTCATCTCGACTGGCAGGGCAATAGCTTCCCGGTCATCATCTACGGTGTCTTAGGTGTATCAGCATGCATGTCCGCACTCGCAGGTATTGCGGTCGGCATCGCGCGCAACATGAATGTGCTCGACGTGGTGAATGCGGTGCAGAAGCTCGAGACTCCCAAGGGACGTATGCGCATCATCTCCGGCGTTTCCGGCTCGACCATCATCGACGACACCTACAACTCTTCGCCGGTCGCACTTGAATCAGCACTCGAGACACTGCGAAATATGGATGCCAATCACCGCATTGCAGTCCTTGGCGACATGCTTGAGCTTGGTGAGCATAGTGAGCTCGAACACTGGAAATTAGGACGCGTTGCGGGCGGATTTGTCGACGAGCTCCTCACGGTCGGCAACCGCGCGGCAGGCATTGCCGAAGGCGCCAAGACCGCGGGCCTTCCGGAAGGCAAGATCCATATCTTCGCGAATGCAAAAGCAGCCGGGGTATGGCTCGCATCACAGCTCAAGACCGGAGATGTTGTACTCCTGAAGGGTTCACAAGGAAGTGGTGAGAACATGATACGCATGGAGCGCGCGGTGAAAGAGCTCATGGTGCACCCCGAAGATGCATATACCCAGCTCGTACGTCAGGAGAGGGAATGGCAGATCCAGTATAAGGACTAATCCCTTAGTATAAAAAAGCCCCGTACGCGTGAACGTTTGCGGGGCTGTGTGCGCCAATGCGGCGAGGTCGATGTCAGGACTTCTAGTACTGGCTCTTCTGGTCGATCATTGAGAGGTAGTGAACCTCGGTCTCACGCAGCTGCCTGATACGCTCGGCAAACGCAGAGGTGTATTCGTACAGCGCATACTCGACCCGCCCCATGATGAGGCAAAAGCATCCACCCGCGGGAAGCATGAGTGTGCTCTGCTTGCCACCTTCTTCGGTGAACACAACATTTGCACAATACGTGCCCCGCACAAGCGAATCTTTGCTTATGGGGACTTTCGGCCGAAATGGTCCGAAGAATCGGGTCGCGCCTGCGGAGGTGAAATGGGTGACCAGGATATATTCCTTGGTTTCGATCATTTCGTGCGGGGCGACGTAGGGGATCTCTGCTCTGCGCTCCACCTGATCAATGAGATCATTGGTGCGAGTCAGAGCGGGCGCGTTTGTCTCTCTTCTTGCCTCTCTTGTGGTTGGTTGAGTTACCGCTTGAATTTCCATCTGCATCTCAGATCCTATTTGTATTGGTTGTTGAAAGAACAAAAAAAATCCCGAAGGACGATTGGATGCTCAGTTTACACGAAATATCACCCTTGTCAAATTTCACCTTTACAGAACGGCTTATATTGGGTATTCTTTGAAAGTTCAACATATATGGCCCTATCGGCTGACGTGAGCTTGGGTAAAGGGAACCCGCTTTGCGGGAACCCAAGCGCAAGACTCATTGAGGACTTTTGTCGGCAAAAAGCCCAATGAGTGGACAGCCCCTGTAA
>JAYTVK010000023.1:0-7488 GCA_043744595.1 Candidatus Lloydbacteria bacterium | reverse complement strand
GGACTTCCGTCATGCGACCATATCTATGTTGATGAGTACGGCTACATCACCATCGCTATGTTCGCGCTGAATGCATTTCTTTTGATCGCTATTACTGTTGTTGCGGGTATGGATCATCGCAACCAAAAAACATCATGAATACTCAGCAACATGTCGTCATTGTGGGTGGTGCGACCAAAATTTTAACGACCAAAGGGAGTATAAAATTGGAAGTACTCATACTGAGAAGGTATGCATTCATATTAATATCAACACATGCCTGAAACGAATACAAAACACAAAGTAGTGATCGTTGGTGGTGGATTCGGTGGCATCCGTGCGGCACTTGAGCTGGCGAAGAAGCGCATTCCCGACCTTACGCTCACACTCATCACCAATAAGCCGCATTTCGAGTACAATCCCGCACTGTATCGCTATGTGACAGGCAGCTCGGCTATCGAGGTGTGCATTCCGCTTCCCGAGATATTTGCCGGACTCACGATAGAGATAGTGCAAGACAGTATCACTGCCCTCGATAGGACAGGTAAGAAGCTGACCGGAAGCTCAGGGAAGGTATACGACTACGATATGCTTATCATGGCACTCGGTAGCGAGACGACGTATTTCGGTATCCCGGGACTGAAGGAAAATAGTTACGGCATGAAAACGGTCGCCGAGGCACTCAAGCTCAAGAATCACATTACCGATGTACTCCTCCTGTGTCGCGAAGATGCGAGCAAGGGTTCGCATCTCAATCATGATGCGGCATTTGTTGTGATAGGCGCCGGAGCGACCGGAGTCGAAATGGCAGGACGACTGATCGAGTACGCGCGTAAAGTAGCTCGTGAGATAGGAGTCGATCCGGCACTGGTGTCGGTCACTATGATCGAAGCTGCCCCAAAGATCTTACAGATACTTCCCCAGGATTTCACCGACCCTATTGACGCACATCTACGCAAGCTCGGTGTGAGCATCATGCTCAGTACGGCAGTCATGAAGCAGGAGGTGGAAGAGATCTTTCTTAAGGATGCCAAGATGATGACCTCAACGGTCATTTGGACCTCGGGCGTGCGCGCGAACGGCCTCTACGAAGCATCAGGACTTCCGGTGGATAAGCGCGGCAAAGTGGAGGTGGATGAACATTTGAATGTGAAAGGAGATGAAGCGATGTATGTCATCGGCGACGCTGCTCTTACGACCTATTCGGGCTGGGCGCAGACCGCATTTTATGACGGTGCGTTCGTTTCAAAGGTGATCGCGGCAAAACTCACAGGCAATAAGATGCCTGTCTACAAACCGCAGGCGCCGGTCAATGCTATTCCTGCGGGTGACGGATGGGCGGGAGTGCTCATCACTTGGTTCGGCAGCAATATCCGCTTCTACGGAAGAATAGGCTGGTGGTTCAGAAGACTTGCAGATCTACGCAGCTTCATGGTGATACTTCCGCTCGGTAAGGCGCTCAAGATATTTTTTGGCGGATGTATCTCGGCGAAGTGCGAAGTGTGTATCGATAAGAGTAATGTTACACATGATAAGTAGTGCGATCTATTCCGGGCGTACACGATTCGCGGACGATATCGTCGCGGAATTTTGGATGCCGGTGAAACCTTCGCGTAAGGCTATTATTCTGTGCGATGGCTGCCCAACGGTGCCGGCGAAGAGGGAAGTCGGAGAATTTTTTGCCAAGAAAGGTTATTGGGTATTTCACATGCGTTATCGCGGCAGCTGGGAGTCGGACGGTAAATTCCTCGAGTATAGTCCTGAAGAGGATGTGGGTATGGTCGCCGAAGGGCTGAACGCAGGATTTCTCGATATTTATGAGGGGATAGAGTACTTACTCGATATCGACGACATTACGGTGCTTGGTGCGAGTTTTGGCGGTGCGGCCGCTATTCTTTCGCTCAAGTATCCGCTCATCTCACGGGCAGTCGCCCTCTCACCGCTTATCGACTGGAAAGCGAAGTCTATCGACGAACCATATGAGACATTTTTATATACCATCGAGCAAGGATTCGGTGCGGCATATCGTCCGCACAAGGATGCATGGAAGCGACTGAAGGCAGGAAATTTCTATAGTCCCAAAAAAGAAGCCGCGCTCATCGATACCAGTCGTCTGTTTGTCGTGCATGCGATAGATGATCGCATCATCCCTGTGAAGCCGCTCAAGGAGTGGTCGGCAAAAAAGAAGTTCAAGCCACTTATATTGCGCACCGGCGGACATTTCTCAACCCGCAAAGCCATGCGCCCCGATATCTGGAAGAACTTAAGTGCTTTCATTAAAAAGACTGCGTAGTGTAGATAAATAAAAAAGAGCCCTGAGTCATCAGGGTCTCTCATGCAGCGCGTCGCTCGGCTTCTCTTTCGGCTTCGCGCTCACGCTCTATCTGTTCGCGTATTTCGCGGTCTTCCTCTTCCGTAGGGCCATAACACTCTGGCCAGTGGTGTTTCTCTACTTTGATACGAAAATAGTTCGCATAAGCATCTCGCCGATACTGATCTCCCGGAGCGATAGAAAAGATGCATCGGTCGCAGTGGTGATAGTCATATGCGATGTGCACTCGTCCACCAAGATAGCGGTAGTGAAGACGTTTGCGGAACTTTTCACTGGCGGCATCCTTCTTTACTTTGGCTTCTTTAAAGGAAGCCATGCTTTTCACGGTCATGATCTCCTCCAAAGGACAAATTGAGCTGTGCGTACCCTACACTATTTTGCCTCGTAGTTCTAGCTCGGTTCATCTGCTGACGGGTTGAAAAAAAACGAAGAGCGAGTAGGATGAAAATATCGTTATTCACTGACCTATTTCTATGAAATACACCTCCTCGACAAAGACCTTTAAGGATAAAGACATTGCAACCATCGCTCTGGTCGAATCCGGTGACGCACAGGTGCGCGGTGCAGATGGTCGCACACAGCTTGAGATCGGCATAGGCAAGCGCGAAGAGATGACCCGCAGGAAACTCATCAGCACTATCCGCAAGGTGGTCGGATGTGCAAAAGCAGCGAAGAAGAAGCGTGTGCAGCTACTGTTTGCAGACTTTCAATTTCCGCAGCTCGATATGTTGTCAGCAGAACTTGCAGAACTTATCGCGGTCAATCTTGAGATGGCTAATTTCGAATTCACTGTATACAAAACAAAGCCGAAGGACGGATGGAATACGCTTACTGAGACTATCGTCATTTCAAAAGCGGATAAGGCTACCGAGCAAGGTCTCAAGAAAGGGAAGCTCATTGGCGAAGGTGTGAATCACACCCGTTCACTTTCAAATACTCCGGGTGGAGATATGACTCCCGAGAAGCTCGGTGAAATGGCGCATACCATGACCGAAGGACTTCCTATCGAAGTGAAAGTGCTTGATGAAATAGATATGGAAGAGATCGGTATGGGCGGTATCCTCGGTGTCGGCAAAGGCTCAAATGAGAAGCCGCGCTTCATTGTGATGGAATATATGCAGGGTCCCGAAGAAGAAAAGCCTGTAGTGTTGGTCGGTAAGGGTATTACCTTTGATACCGGAGGACTCAACCTCAAGTCGTCATCGCATATCTATGAGATGCATATGGATATGTCGGGAGGCGCGGCGGTGATGAATGCTATCGTGCTCGCCGCGCGCATGAAACTCAAGAAGAACATCATCGCGCTTGTTCCGGCTGCGGAGAACATGCCATCGGGCGGAAGCTACCGCCCGGGCGATCAGTTGCGCACTATGAGCGGGAAGACCATTGAAGTTTTAAATACCGACGCAGAAGGAAGAGTGGTGCTTTCAGATGCGCTTACCTATGCGAAGAAATATAAACCGAAATTGGTCGTGGATGTCGCAACCCTTACAGGAGCGGCGATGGTCGCGCTCGGACTTCATGCGTCTGCTATTTTCAGTAAGGATGAAGAGCTTATCTCCCGATTCCGTGCACTCGGTGAAGAAAGTGGCGATTATGTCTGGCCGCTGCCGCTGTGGGACGAATATGAAGAGGATATCAAAGGCACCTTCGGAGACTTCGCGAATACCGGCAAGACCAGCTATGGTGGTGCGATAAGTGGTGCGATATTTCTCTATCAATTCGCAAAGGATTATCCTTGGGTGCATATCGATATTGCGCCGCGTATGACTTCGGTAGAGGGTGACCATCTGGCAAAGGGTGCAGCAGGTGAGCCGGTGCGTTTGCTTATAAAATTGCTCGAGACATTCTAACTAGTCGGTATGCTCGCGCAGTGTGTCCAGCTTGAAACGGTTTTTTGAACCGTGTATACTAGCCGTGTTTAAAAATAATCATCTCGCAATACATATGAATCAAACAGGATGGATCGTTGGCGGAGGAGTTCTCATTGTTGTTGTCGCAGGAGTGCTTTATGTTATGAGCGGCGACGGCATGTCAAAGACCACTCAAATCACCGCACCTGAAGTCACTATTACAACTGATGCTTCAACATCTCCGGTGATACCGCCGGCACCAAACGCGCCGAAACTTACTCCAATAAAAGATACACTCGATACACCTATGCAACCGACTACACCCGACAAGAAATCTGACGCGACACCCGCCGCAGTAGCTCCGGCACAAGTGCCGACCAGTGAAGTGATACACACCAGTATGGGAAATATCACCGTGAAGCTTTATGCCGGTGATGCACCGAAGACAGTCGAGAACTTTGCAAAGCTCGCTTCAGCGGGATTCTATGATGGGGTGAAGTTTCATCGTGTCATCAAGGGTTTCATGATCCAGGCCGGTGATCCAAAGTCAAAGGATGACTCACTTGTTGCACAGTGGGGAACAGGCGGCCCGGGATACCAGTTTGCGGATGAGATAAATCCTGCCAGTGACCTGTATAAGCGCGGATATGTACACGGAGTCCTTGCGATGGCCAATTCAGGACCTGATACCAACGGCAGTCAGTTCTTTATCATGGCGTCAAACTACAGACTTCCTCCGCAGTACACGATATTTGGAGAGGTGACCGCAGGACTCGATGTTGTAGATGCGATCGATGCAGTCGCCACAGGGGTCAATGATAGACCGCTTCAGCCGATAGTCATCAAGACCATTAGCGCGCAGTAAGCATTGTAGGCACTACAGTCACGCGCAGTCACTTTCAGTCTTAGCGCTCAAATAAAAAACTCCCGCAAGGGAGTTTTTATTTACAGAGACGGTGACTTCCTTTAATGAGGAAGAAAAAAACGGCTTCCTATTTTTGTTTGGGGATCAGGAAATGGAATATAAGATAGACAAGAAGTCCGGGAATGATACCGGTGGCAATTGCGAGGACGATATATCCTACACGCAGGACACCGGGACTTACTTCCATCCAGTCTCCAAGTCCGCTAAAGATCCCGCTGACCACCGGGGTGCCGTGGTCCTTGTGACGATAAAGCTTTTTCATGTGCTCATTGTATGACGAGTAAGCTGGTTATGCAATCAGATTATTCTGCTTATGATATTGAACGATCGTCATTGTTTTCGATGATGTAGGCGGGGATAGCTTTTTTATTGTGGAATCTATCGTCAATGAATGATTGTGCATGTTCGAGACCTCCTGAAACTCCGCCGGTGATCTCCTGCAGATCGATCGACAGTGCTTGTAGTTGCTGTGCTGCAGCGGCTACCTGCTGATTCGCCGCGCTTTGCTGTTGGGTTGAAGCGGAGAGCTGTTCTGCGCCGACTGCGTTTTGCTCGGCTACCGAGCCTATAGAGTCCATGCTTTCTGCGACATGCTGCACCAAACTCGTCTGCTTCTCGGTGCGGATGGTAATCTCTTTGATACGCGCGGAGAGCTGCTGGGTTGACGCAGAGATATTTTGGAGCTCATTCAGGGCTTCTCCGACGATCTTTGCGTTCTGATCCGCGTGCTCAAGGCCTTTTTCTGCGGCGAGAACGGTATCACTGATCTGCACCAACATCTTCTCGACTTGTTGCTTGATCTCGTCAGCAGAGTTTGCCGACTGTTCTGCAAGCTTACGGATCTCATCAGCCACCACCGAGAATCCCCGGCCTGCGTCTCCTGCGCGCGCAGCTTCGATAGCGGCATTGAGCGAAAGCAGGTTGGTCTGTTCGGCTATTTTGGTGATAGTGTCGACGATAGTACGGATCTCGCGTGAACGGTTACCCATGGTGCGAGCGATGATGGCGGTATCGGTCGTCATCTTGCGAATTTGGTCGAGACTCAGTTGCGACTGCTCGCCTTTTTCACCGGCTATCTGCGTGACCTGTGAGACGTCGCGTGCGACGCGCGATGCCTCTTCGGAAGAGGCGAGTATCTCTTGTGTGCCGATAGCTATCTCCGAGACTGACTTCGAGATGCTCTCTGCTTGTGCGGATTGTGTCGCTGCACCCTGCGCAACCTGTTCTGCGATGGCAGCATTGTTCTGGGCACTCGCAGCAACCTGCTGGCTGGTGGCTGAGAGGGAAGTGCCCGCCTGGGTTATTTGATCGATGGCCTTCCTCATCGGCTCGATGAGTGCGCGCAGATTCATGATAGAGATGAATACCGCGAATACGATAGAGGTGAGGAGCATAAAGAACAGGAACGGCCAATTGACGATGCCAAGAAAATTTTGGTTCGCCATTTCGGAGATCAGTATCCAGTCGAACGGAAGTTTGGAGTACGCGATCATGGTCGTGCCATTCGGATTGAGTGAAGTTTCAAAAAAACCACGGCTGGCGCTTACCTCGTGTGTGACGATATCTTTTGTCAGAGTGCTCGGAGCGTTGGTTGTCGCTGCCGCATCGAGCGCACTTCTCCCCGCGATGTATACACCGTTCTTGTCGATGATGTAGCTCAGACCTCCCGCATCGATCTGAGAATTATTTGTTGCCACCGCAAGATACGTATTCATGTCGAGTTCTGCGTACAGTGTGGCGCGACGCATTCCATTCGACATGATGGGGGAGACGATACCGAGTTCGTAACCTCCGCCGTCTTTTTGTGTGACACCGGATTCGACTGCATCGCGCGGTACGGCAGCTGTCCACGAGGGAATAGCAGCGGGCCTTGACCCCTCCGGTATATTTGCGATGACTGCACCGGTATCATCATCGATAATGGTTAGACTGAGGACGCCCGGATGTTCGAGACGTGGTGTATTCTTGAGACCGGCAATGAGGAACGCCGCACCGTCTTCACGTTGTTTTGCAGTACCAAATGTCGTGGTATCGATGTATGAAAACGAGGAGGAAATAAGCTCACTTCCAGCGATACCTTTGACCTCAAGCCGCTTCTGGGCAAGCCAGTCACTCATCATGCTTTCTTTGAGTGCGTTGATCGAAAGTGTATTGCGCGAAGCAAGGTCATGGAGCGTACTTCGTCCATAGTAAATACCAAATAGTCCCACCACGGCGATGGGGATCATGATGAATGCTACGAGTCTCACCATCAGGAGTTGTATGGTCGAACGATTTCTTGAAGAACGAAACTTCACCCATTCATCATAGCAAAGAAGTACTCTGTTTGCTTATGAATTTGGAGTATTTTTGTGGACAATCAGACCACTATGTACTAATTTTGGCAAATGTGTAAGGAT
>JAYTVK010000022.1:0-2350 GCA_043744595.1 Candidatus Lloydbacteria bacterium | reverse complement strand
TATTATAAGTACGTAAGCATAATCAAAACGTATATGGCAAAAATTTTAGGAATCGATCTCGGAACAACAAACTCAGCGATGGCTATCGTCGAGGGAGGAGAGCCGCGCATCATTGAAAATGCGGAAGGTGTACGCACGACTCCGTCTATAGTTGCTATCGCAAAGACCGGTGAACGCGTCGTGGGTCTTTCGGCAAAGCGCCAGGCGGTCACCAACCCGAAGAACACGATCTATCAGATCAAGCGGTTCATCGGCCACAACTTCGAGGAAGAGATGGCTCAGAAAGACAAGTCGCTGGTTCCGTTCGAGATGCGCAGATCGACCAACGGCGGCATCGAAGTGCAGATGGGCGACAAATGGTATCGCCCCGAGGAGATCTCGGCGATGATCCTTGGCAAGCTCAAGGCCGACGCAGAAGCGAAGCTCGGCGAGACCATTACCGAAGCGGTCATCACCGTGCCTGCGTACTTCAACGACTCGCAGCGCCAGGCGACCAAGGATGCGGGAAAAATCGCCGGTCTCGATGTGAAGCGCATCATCAACGAGCCGACCGCAGCCGCACTCGCATACGGTTTCAATAAGAACAAGAATGAGAAGATCGTAGTATTCGACTTCGGAGGCGGCACCTTCGATATCTCAGTACTCGAAGTCGCAACTGCAGACGGCGAGAACTCTATCGAAGTGAAAGCGACCGACGGTGACTCACATCTCGGCGGTAAGGATATCGACCAGAAGATCATCAACTGGCTTGCTGAAGAATTCAAGAAAGAGTCAGGCATCGACGTGCGCACCGACACCCTCGCGAAGCAGCGCCTCGATGAGGCAGCTGAGAAGGCCAAGATAGAGCTCTCAAGCGCAATGGAGTCTGAGATCAATCTTCCGTTCATCACCTCGGATGCGACAGGCCCGCGCCACTTCGTCATCAAAATGACCCGCGCAAAGCTCGAAGAGCTTACGCAGGAGTTCATTGACCGCGCAATGGAGATAACCAAACGCGCAATGGCAGCATCGCCTTTTAAGATAGAGGAGATAAACGAAGTCATTCTTGTTGGTGGCCAGATCCGTATGCCTGCGATGCAGAAGGCGGTTGAGAACTACTTCCGCAAGAAGCCGAACATGAGCGTGAACCCAGACGAAGTAGTCGCTATCGGTGCTGCTATCCAGGGAGGAATACTCCAGGGTGATGTGAAGGACATTTTGCTTCTTGATGTGATTCCACTCTCGCTCGGCATCGAGACCATGGGCGGAGTAGCAACGAAGCTCATCGAACGCAACACCACCATCCCCGCATCGCGCTCGCAGGTATTCTCGACTGCAGCGGATAACCAGACCTCGGTCGAGGTGCACGTCGTGCAGGGTGAGCGCCCACTGTCATCCGACAACAAGTCACTTGGCCGCTTCATGCTCGAAGGCATTCCTCCCGCACCGCGCGGTATGCCGCAAGTCGAAGTCACATTCGACGTCGACTCGAACGGCATCTTGAATGTGAAAGCAAAGGACAAGACCTCAGGCAAAGAGCAGTCTATTCGCATCGAGGCGCGCTCATCACTTTCAAAAGACGACATCGAACGCATGCAGAAAGAAGCCGAGCTCCATGCTGATGAAGATAAGAAAAAGCATGACGCTATCGAAGTGAGGAACATCGCAGAGAGCATGATCTACACCGCAGAGAAAGCGCTTAAGGATAATGGCGAGAAAGTTCCTGCAGATATCAAAACTGATGTCGAAGAGAAGATAGCCGAACTCAAAAAAGTGAAAGATGGTACTGATACCGAAGCCATCACCAAGGCATCGACCACACTTTCAGATGCGATGCAGAAGATAGGCGAAGCAATGGCTAAAGAAGCCAGCACCCACGAAGGTGAGGCACCTAAAGCCGATTCAGCTGAAGGACAGAAACCTGAAGGCGAAGCACCGACAGGTAAAGTCCACGACGTCTAAACATCTGACAAAAACTCCCCGGCAAGCGTCGGGGAGTTTTTGTAGATCTAAAGTGACACACATTTTGCGCTTGTCAAATTGTTAGAATCTGCTATAATCGACTGTATATCTAAATTTCCTAGCAACTAACTACCAGCAACTGACCCACATGGCAAAAGACTATTACGAAGTACTTGGCGTCGAGAAAAAGGCGACTAAGGAAGACATCAAAAAGGCATTCCACAAACTGGCGCATAAGTTCCACCCCGATAAAAAGGGAGGGGATGAGGCGAAGTTCAAGGAAGTGAACGAAGCGTATCAGACACTCTCTGACGAAGGGAAGAGACGCGAATACGATACCTATGGACAGACGTTCAATGGCGGAGGGGTGCCTCCGGGATACGGCGCAGGATTCGGCGGAGCAGGCTTT
>JAYTVK010000021.1:0-7695 GCA_043744595.1 Candidatus Lloydbacteria bacterium | reverse complement strand
TTTATCTTCAGCACCTCAGCATTCCTATCCCCCTCCTTTGTGTATGTGGTGAAGTATGGACAAGTGAGACCTTTGGTTTTCTCGCAATAGATCCTATTGATCATTTTTTGTGTCGCAACATAGACATAGCCAGTGGACTTACGAAGATTCCAAAAGTGAAGTATGTCTACATACTTTGCTTGAAATTTTTCTACGGCAACCACATCGACTTCCTTATACACTCCATCTATCACGAGATCTTCACCTTCAAAGGTATTGAGAAATGTCTGGAGCTTTCTCACTTCGGATGGCTGATTCTTTGCCGAGCCGAGCTTAATGTATGAAGTGAGGTATGGAGCGCAAGTCTCCGGTGTATAAGTTCCACTCATAACTTGCTGCAATACGGGTGGTACTGATGGCTGATTACTTTGTGATCGTGGCTGCGATACGAGAGGAGAGCTTGTTCCACTGCTATTTGTGCTTGGAGAGGGGCTTCCTCCTCCAGTGTACTTACATGAACCATCATCATGGTTTGCGAGGGAGTTGTAATTATTGGCAGTGGTATTAGTGCATCCGTAATAATCGGAATTACTGCTCCCTGGGGATGAAGGAGTAGACTGCGGCAGAATAGTCACCGTTACGGTGTAAGTCTGCGTCGAACTATCCTCAGCGGTAACTGTATATATCTGAGGAGTCGTAAAATTACGCGCAACGCCCGTATCTGGACTCACAGAAACACCGGTTATCGTGATCGTTGGAACTAATGCTGTAACATCTGTCCCAAATGGGACTGTAATCAGTATCGTATGATCTGATTCAGTAACCGTACCACTCCCCAGTGCAGTAAAGCTGGTGATCGCTTTTGCAGAGCTTAAGACCGGTGTAATGGTGAATGAGATCGTCGACGAGGTTGCAGCAGCATATACTCCTGAAGCACCAATAGTGGCACCAAGTGTACACGTGCCCGTACCCGCAAATACGACAAGTCCGCTTACTCCATCAATGGTGCAGACGCTTTGCGTTGAGCTTAGGTAATTTTTTGTTCCGGCTCCTAGAGTGGCGGTCGAGGTAAGCGTCGGAGGAGTTGCACTAAGTATGTACGTCGCAACATAAGAGCTACCGTCGATGGTGAGTGTGCGCGGCGCGGGGGTGATCGTGAAAGAGATCGTCGACGAGGTTGCGGCAGTATCTCCACCTGAGGCAGAGATCACTGCATACGACGAGCATGTACCGAGACTTACAAACGCCATCAAGCCGCTCGTCGCACTGATCGTACACACTCCTGTCGTAAGACTGCTGTAGGTCGTTGTACCTGTTCCTGCAGATGGAGTGGATGTAAGTGTCGGCGAGGTCGAGCTAAATGCATATGTGGATACGTAGGAACCGCCGTCTATGGTGAGACTGCGACTTGCTGATGTCACGTCAAAAGAAATATCAGTCGCGGTTGCAGTTCCATAATTTCCTGATGCACCAATAGTCGCACCAAGCGTACACGTGCCTGTACTCACAAATGCTACGAGTCCGCTCACTGCATCAATAGTACAGACGCCAGCAGTTTGGCTTGAGTAGGCCTTTGTACCTCCACCAAGGGAGGCTGTAGAAGTAAGCGTTGGTGGAGTGCCGACAAATGGATATGTTGTGAGATACGAGCCCGCGTCAATAGTGAGTGTACGCATACCTTGGCTCACGGTGAATGATATGTCGGGTGAGGTTGCTGCTCCATATCCCCCGCTCGCAGCGATTGTTGCGTTTAGTGTACATGTGCCAACTGCCACAAATGAGACAAGACCGGACGATGAGTCGATGGTGCAGACACCCAAGGTTGTGCTCTGGTAACTTTTTGTTCCCGCTCCTGCCGATGGCGTGGATGTAAGTGTCGGCGATGTCGAACTGAAGGCGTACGTCGATACATAGGAACCGCTATCAATAGCGAGCGTGCGCGTTCCAGGAGTGATATCAAACGAAATATTTGCCGCACTGGCATCAGTGAATGCGCCGGATGCACTGATGGTCGCACCGAGTGTGCACGTGCCTGTGGTGACAAATGCTACCAAGCCGCTCGTCGCATTGATGGTACACACCCCGGGCGTGAGACTACTATAGGTTGTTGTGCCTGTTCCCGCAGAAGGAGTGGAGGTGAATGTTGGAGAGGATGAACCGAATCCGTATGTGGCTAAATATGAGCCCCCGTCAATGGTGAGCGTTCGGTTGGTCGCGGAAGTGGTGAAGTTAAGTATGGTTCCGCTTGTTGTTCCGTTTGTATTTCCTCCCACTACTTGAAAATAATATGTCGTGGAAGGAGACAATCCCGAGATGCTTGCCGAAACGCTGGTTGATGCCGATCCTGATACAGTGGCAGCCGCAATACTGCTTGTTCCCGAAGAAAGATTCGACACGGTGCTATATATAAAATTTGTCGTAGCGGTAGCATAATTAGCCCGAATGACACCGTTGAGTACGGCTGAACTCGCACCAACCGAAGTCGCCACTGTTGTCGATGCAGTGGGAGCTGCACTCGCCGCAAAGCTTTGAATAGCGCCATCAACATAAGAAGAACAACTCACATTGGGGTATGTGCCGGTAAGCGAACTTGTGCATGCGCGAACCTTAAAGTAATACGTCGTCCCGCCTACAAGCGTCTGAGTGCTTGTCGAAAACGCCTGCGCAGATGACCCGCCAGCAGTAAGTGCTGCCAAACCTGTTCCGTCATCGAGTGTGAGCGTGGTCGTTCCCGACCCGATCGTTGGACTGGTGCTGTAAAAAAATTGAATACCGGTGACCGAAGTGAGGTTTGGATTGATCGTCCCATTGAGTGTCGCGCTTGTGAGCGCCACCGTTGTTGCCGCCTGGGTAGAAACTGTGGGAGTTGAGACAACGGCTACCGTCGTGAAGGATTGGATCGTTCCGGTCGCGGTACCCGCTACTGCGCGATAGTAATACGTAGTGTTCGACGTGAGCCCCGTGAGATTAATGCTTATCGAGGTCGGATCACTCAGCCCACTCAGTGTTCCGCTCGCCGGAGTCGTCGCTGTCGCGACTGTCGAACCCGTTAAATTTGCATTCGTACCATACTCAAAGGTTCCCGTAAGTGGCGTCGTGCCATTCGGATCGACTGTGCCGTTGATTGTCACCGTGGTCGAACCAACATTTGTCGCAGGATCAGTACTCACGACGACCGGAATCTGCGTTGTAGTGACCACAGCAGTGACTGCTGACGTGCCACCCGATGTAACGGTAACTTGAGACATTGCTGAACCTGTGGCACCAATGATCGTATCTCCAAGTTTTGCATATGCAGTATTTATGTATGAACCCACGGGAATCCACATCGTGTAATTGAGCGTTGCGCTAGTTGCTGAACTAAGTGTGAACGGACCAACGAAATGATACGATGCATCAGATGAGTTGTAGACTGGGTCACTAATTGTCACACTCGTGCGGCCAATATCAGTGATTGTCGTACTCCCGGTAGCGACAATGACTCCGCTTGCAGGAGTATCAACAAATTCATCGATCGTAATGGTCGAAGAGTTTGTCGTGGTTGCTTTCAATTGGTATGGAACTGCAACATACGTTGTTCCGTTTAGACCCCCCGGAACTGTACACGAGCCACCACACGCCACCACCCTAAGTCCTGATGTAGCGGTGACCGATTTGGTCAGTGCTGCATTAATGACAAGCGAGTTGAATGAGATGTCGAGAGTAGCCCCCGTTGCGCTGGTGTCAGAATGCTTAACCTGAGTACCGCTCGAAATTTCTCCGACAGGAACAACTTTTACTGTGCTTTGTGGACGGCCGATGACCCGATATGTATAGGTCGCGCGATACTCGGAGGTATTCACTACGTTTTTTGCATTCGTAATGAGGAGCTGATTCGTGTAAGTCACCTGATCACCTGTTGAATTCCAGTTCCCATTCGTGTCGAAGATGATCGAGACGGTTTCGAGACGAAGTGCCCGGGTTGGCCAAGAAGAAACAGCAGCGGGAGTGAGCCAAACAATTGACCCATCAGGCGAAGAGCCGTTACCAATAGTTCCCGTTGTACCCTCGACAGTGATCGAGAGCGTCTGCCCCAATTGAGGTGTTGTCGTCGAAACGCTGATTCCAATCGAATCTCCGGTATTATCTGCAACCTTATTCGACGCAGCCTTAATGGTTTCCTGTACTTTTGTAAAAGTGAAATCACAAGTATAAAGCAGAGTGGCACTCGAAAGATCAGGTCGATCGTTATACACCTTGAGCGTATGTCCTTGGGCAGCGGTTGTTGCCGCCGTTCCCTTCAAAAGAAAATACGCTGTACCTGTTGCTGAATTTGCAAGACTTGGCAACTCCATTACCGAGTCCGCACTATTATTGAGAGCAAGTGCGATGCCCGTAAAATTACTGACTTGTGCCCAGAGGTGGGTCTGGGTAGATCCTGTGCGATTCGTAACACGGTAGCCGATATAGCCAGCATCAAGTTTCGGAGTGACGCCTGTATCAATATAGAATACTTGCCCATGACTCGGTTCTACTCCAATATTATTCTGTAGTGCACCACCAGCAACACATGCAGTGGCTGCAAACGCTGTATTAATTCCAAAGGAAAATGAAACGGGTAGAAAAAGCGAAAACAGACAATATTTAATAAGTAAGATACGTGATTTCCTGCTCAATCTGGTATTCAGATCCATTAGTTAAGATTATCTCATAAAAATGAAATAAATCCTTCAAAGGCTGAAAACTTAAACATCTAAGCTTTGAAAATGGAGGTATTCTTTGACTCTACTAAGCTATTTCCCTTGTGCAAGTAGTTGGTGCTCCTGAGTATCTTTCATTCCGCAATTTTTGAACTTCTTGCCGCTTCCACAATAGCAGGGGTCGTTGCGGCCAAGATCATGGCCTGCGGAGCCTCCCCCTTGAGTGTTTGTCTTAGCTGTATTTGTTGTTTCGGAGCCGGTATTCGCGCCTCCTGCGAGTGTTATCTGCTGCGCCACCTTAGCGAGTTCAGCCTCGGCCTTCTTGAATGCGCCGACTTCGATGCGTGGGATCATCTCGAGGATCTGATGCTTGATGCCGTCTTCCATTTCACGGTAGAGCCTGAGTGCTTCGTGTTTGTATTCAACCAGCGGGTCACGCTGACCGTATGCGCGAAGATTCACTGATGAGCGAGCATAGTCCATGAGCTCAAGATGATCCACCCAGAATGTATCGTTCATCTGCAGTGCAAGGCGACGTACGACATCATAGAATGCGTCTTCACTTATAGCCGCTATCTTCTCATCACGATGGAGTGCGGTGTGCTCGCCAAACTCTCCGGTGTCAGCAATGAGTGAGTCGAAGTATTCTTTGACTTCATCTTTGGTACCAAGAAGAAGTTTCCTGCGACGGGCGTACATGGTCTGGCGGTGCAGGTTGATGATGTTGTCATACTGCAGCACATGCTTGCGCGAGTCGAAGTTGAATCCTTCGATCTTCTCCTGTGCATTCTCGAGTGCGCGAGTGATCATACGCTGCTCAATTGGCTCGTCTTCGGGAATACCAAAGCGTCCCATCATGCTCTTGATAGTATCTGAGGCGAACACCCGCATCAGCGAATCTTCGAGCGAGACATAGAACTGCGTCTCGCCGGGATCACCCTGACGACCCGAGCGACCGCGTAGCTGATTGTCGATGCGGCGGGCTTCGTGGCGCTCAGTACCAATGACGAAGAGTCCGCCGAGTGCTTTCACCTCATCGTACTCTTCTTTTGAAGCGGGATTACCGCCGAGCTTGATATCGACACCTCGACCCGCCATGTTGGTGGCGATGACCACACTTCCCTTTCTACCCGATTGCGCGATGATCTCTCCTTCGCGTTCATGATTCTTTGCGTTCAGTACTTCATGCGGGATACCTTCGTGCGAGAGGAAAGTCGAGAGCAGTTCATTGCGTTCGATAGAGACCGTACCGATGAGGACCGGCTGACCTTTCATGTGCGCTTCTTTCACGCGTCGTGCGAGTGCTTTGAATTTGCCCTGTTCAGTCTGGAAGATGAGATCATTCTTATCAAGACGAGCTGACGGACGGTGCGGAGGGACCGGAAGCACATCGAGTCCGTAGATCTTATAGAATTCTTCTTTTGAAGTCTCGGCGGTACCGGTCATGCCCGCGAGTTTATCGTAGAGCTTGAAGTAGTTCTGGAATGTGATCGACGCCATGGTGCGCGACTCTTGCTGGACATTGACATGCTCCTTGGCTTCTATTGCCTGATGGAGTCCCTCCGACCAGCGGCGGCCGGGCTGAAGGCGGCCTGTGAATTCGTCGACGATCATCACCTCGCCGTCTTTGACCACGTACTCTCTATCGCGTATGAATAGCGCCTTTGCGCGTACGGCGGTTTCCAGATGATGAACGTATTTAATGCCTTTTTCGGTATAGATGTTCTCGATGCCAAGTATCTCTTCGGCGCGAGTGATGCCCGCGTCGGTGATCTGGATGGCCTTCAATTTCTCATCGATGGTGTAGTGTTCTTCGGGTATGAGCTTCCCGGCAATGCCCGCAAATGTCGCATACAGTGACTCCGAGTCCGCCGACGGTGCGGAGATGATGAGCGGGGTGCGCGCCTCGTCGATGAGTATTGAATCTATTTCGTCGACAATAGCGAAGTTGTACTCGCGCTGGCGAAGGTCGGCAGCATTGTATGAAATGTTGTCACGCAGGTAATCGAAACCAAATTCATTATTGGTACCGTACGTGATATCCGCCTCGTATGCTTCTCTGCGCGTGCATGGGCGCAGGAATTCGTACATCACCTTGAATGATCCAAGTTCGCTCGAGACGGCAAGATCTTCTTCGCTCGCTTTTTGTTCCTTGTCGTAGAGATACGATGAGTCATTGTTGATGACCGAGACCGAGAGACCGAGAAATGCATGCACTTGTCCCATCCACACCGCATCGCGGCGCGAGAGGTAATCGTTGACGGTGACGACATGCACACCCTTCCCTGAAAGCGCATTAAGGTATGTCGGCAGTGTTGCAACCAGTGTCTTGCCTTCTCCGGTCTTCATCTCAGGAATTCCTCCCTGATGAAGAATGATGCCTCCAAGCAGCTGCACATCGTAGTGGCGCTGTCCTAGTGTGCGGCGTGCCGCTTCGCGCACAACCGCAAACGCTTCGGGCAAGAGATCGTCGAGTGTCGCACCTTCTGCAAGACGTTTTTTAAATTCAATTGTTTTTTGCGCGAGCTCGGTATCAGAAAGCGGCAAAATGGCTGCTTCGAATCCATTCACCTGCTCAACCAAAGGCCAAAGTTTTTTGACTTCTCGGTCGCTCTCCCCTTTAAATATCTTGCTCAGTATGTTCATATGATTACCTTCCATGCATCACCACATTTTCATTTTTCGTCAAATCCAGCGCCCATGAAGTTCACCTACTATATATGAAGCTTGGCACCGTGTCACGATACAAGAATGAGGTAAGATCCGAACACAGAATTTTGAATGCAGTACGAAGCGCTTTCGGCGTGCGGTGTGACGGAGACGTACTTGTGGTACGTCTCCTAATCCGCGCGACGAAACGCAAAGTAATGCGTCAAAATTATGCGTTCGGAAACAAAAAACTCCACACGAGGTGGAGTCTTTTGTTTGTGGAAGAATTGGGACTATGCCTTCTTCTTCTTCTTTGCTGCCTTCTTGGCGGTCTTCTTCGCCTTCTTCTTTGCTGCCATAGCTATGGTAGTTAGAGGCTTATAAAATT
>JAYTVK010000020.1:0-7696 GCA_043744595.1 Candidatus Lloydbacteria bacterium | reverse complement strand
TCTTCACGATGACGAATGGCGGCTTGGTGGAAAAGAAAGGAGATAATGATTTTCTCTTAACACTAGGCAAGTACAAAGAAGGGGGAGGGTGCCTCTATATCAACAAGCTCGCCGATGTCAATCAAAAGCAACTTGAGAAGATCATCAAGCTCGCGATAAAACGTAAGAAATAAGAGACCTAGCTCGGTCGTGTCGGACGGTCAAGTCTTGATCAGCCACTATACACTTGAACAGAGCAGCGGTTGATGATCGCGAGAAGGTAAATCCTTCAAAAGGTAACAAAAAAGGCAGCTGCGAGCAGCTGCCTGAAGACACCTGTGCTGTCGGTGCCGGAGGAGTCGAGATGTCACTAACATTTGCATGTTAGCCCGTGAGACCAACAATGTCAATATGTGTGCCGTGGTGCCGTAAAACCCTTATATTGCAAGCCTCATTTGTATGAGATACTTTATACGATGTATACAGTCTACATACTCCTTTGTCGCGACAAGACGCTCTATACCGGTATCACTACTGATGTAGAGCGGCGTTTCGCAGAGCACAAGCGTGGGGAGGGGGCCAACTACACGCGGGCACATAAACCGCTGCGCATAGTTTATACTGAGCAAGCAAAAGACCGTAGTACTGCTTCCAAGCGTGAGGCGGCTATAAAGCGGCTCTCGCGCATTGAAAAATTAGCACTTATCAAGCAGTGTAGATAATCGCACATTTATGAAACAAAGAACTATTGCCGCTATTGTCATCATCTTTCTTGCACTTCTCGCTATCGTATTTTATTTTGGCGCAAAGAACGCTCCTACTCTTAACCCTCAGGTCGAAGTTACTGCTTTGCCGCTAGTCCCGGGTGGTGCGAAAGACACGACTTACCTGATCGAAGGAGAACAAGTCAAACTCACAGGCGGAAAAGCAGAGAAAGAAGCCGCTCCCGGATCGGCAAGTAAGATCACGACTTCAGTATTCGGAGAACTGACGCTAGGCGATGTAAATGCTGACGGACAAAATGATGCAGCACTCATTCTGGTGCAAAACGGAGGAGGAAGCGGGACATTTTACTATCTCGCGGTTGCGTATTCTTCGAGTACGGGGATCATTGGTACCAACACGCTTCTTCTCGGAGATCGCATCGCACCTCAGAGTGTCGAGATACGTAATGGGATGGTGATCGTAAACTATGCGACCCGAAGGCCGGATGAACCAATGTCCGTGCAGCCGTCACAGGGTGTATCGCTCTACGCAAGACTTGCGAAGGGAGTGCTGGTTGATGTGACCAAGGAGGCGAACTCCGCGAGCGATTCCGAGTAGTCAAAGACTCTCCTCGTATTTATCCACCATGGACGCAGGTCGGGAAAAGAACTACTATGCGCTTATGAGCGACAAGTCCACTCAACCGCATCACTTGAGCAAGATCCACGCAGGGGAGTCCTACCTCGAGCGTGTCGCTATCGGCTCGACCAAATATATCGGCTCGCCGACTTCACTCGTCATTCATACGATATTTTTTGTCTGCGTGTTCGGACTTCAGAAATTAGGCTTTTCATTCGACCAGACCATGCTCATTCTCACGACCGCAGTCTCACTTGAGGCAATATATCTCTCGCTGTTCATCCAGATGACGGTCAACCGCCAGGCACGGCAGATAGCCGCAGTGTCCGATGACGTCGACGACATTCAGGAAGACGTCGAAGAGATCTCAAAAGACGTGGATGATATTCAAGAGGATGTCGAAGAGATCTCAAAAGATATCGATGAGATCCAGGAAGATGTCGATAGTATCCAGGAGAATTCTGAAGAGATCAGCGACGACCTTGAGGGGATCCATGAGCACATTGAGGATATTAAGGAGAATGTCGAAGACCTTTCTGAAGAGTTTGAAAAAGAAGACGATGCACCCGATGAAGACGGTGTGCGCGTGCAGCGTATTGAGCGCGCGCTCGAAGAGCTCTTGAAGGAAGTGAAAGCGTTGCAGATCAAATAAGGTATGCGTATCACCAAGTATGGACATGCATGCATCGGAATTGAGGTAAAAGACCTCTCGATCCTCATTGACCCCGGAGCATATAATCCTACTCCCGAACTTGCAACGCTCGATCTCATCCTCATCACTCATGAGCATCAAGACCATGTGTCGCCTGACTCGCTCAGTGCGCTTGTTTCTGCTCATCCTCATGTAGAGATCATTACCCACAGCGGACTTGCCAAGAGTCTTGAGGGGATCAAGGCAAAGATCACCTACGTCTCAGATGGCGAAACGCTCATGCGCGGCGGAGTCACGATAGAAAGTTTTGGAAAAGAGCATGCATGTATCCATCACGACATCCCGTTGGTGCAGAATACCGGATTTATGATCGATGGATATCTGTATTATCCGGGCGATGCGTTCCATATCCCGACGAAGCATGTAGAAGTGCTCGCGCTTCCGGTCGCGGCGCCGTGGATGCGCATTGAAGAGTGCATCGAGTATGCCAAAGCGGTGAAGCCAACCTGCGTGTTTCCCGTCCATGACGGCATGCTCAAGGATTTCGCCTTAGGAATGACCCGCAGGATCCCCGAAATGCTGCTTGCGAAACATGACATTGCGTTCGTTGATATGATGCCGGGAGACAGTAAGGAATTCTAACGCACCGCTAGAGCACCGAGCGGAACATCCCAAGGAACAGCACGATAAAGAAGTCATACCAGCGAGCTTCTTTTGATACTTCATATTGACTGGCTTCATCTCTCCATTCATCCATGATGCGCACAAGGTCCGCAGTCATGTGTTTGTCGTTGAAGAAAATACCGGCTTCAATATTCCAGTCAAATGAAAGTGCGTCGAGATTATTTGATCCGACCAAACCTTCGCGTCCGTCTATCAGCATGGCTTTCGCGTGATTCATGCTTCCGGCGAGATAACAGGTCGCTCCAAGCGCATGCAGCTCGGAAAGAAAATGTCTGTTCACTCTGTCGATGATCCAGAGATCAGTTTGTTTCGGAACAATGATCTCGACCGCAACTCCGCGCAAGAGTGCGCTGTGGAGGAGTGCGATGAGCCAACGGTGGGGGATGAAGTATGGAGTCACAAGGCAGATGCGTTCTTTTGCACCGCCGATGTGTAGGGTGTAGTACGTACGCAGTGCCGAACGTTTGGTGCCGATGCCATGGTCAATGAACCAAAAGCGCGCCCGGCGTAGGAGCGGCAGTTTACGCGCGCGAGCTCGCACCATCGGGTCTTCGCCACCTGCGTCTTTGTATACCAGTGCGAATGAGGCGATCATGGTGCGGGCGATGCGTTCACTGCGCAGTTCTATCTGCAGGTCTCTCCAGGGCGCGAATTGTCCGGAGATATTCACGCCGCCGAGGAACACCCGTTTCTCATCGACGATAAGTATCTTACGGTGAGTTCGTTTCCACCAATAGCTGTAGAACAGTACTTCGGCACCGCTCGCGCGTAGGCGCTCGATAGCTGCGTTCGCAAGTCCAAAGCTGCCGAGACGGTCGAGCACGATACAGACGCGCACGCCGCTCGCTGCCTTACGCGCGAGCTCGGAGAGGAAATCGAATCCCGCAGTGTCATCCTCAAGAATATACATTTCAAGATAGATGCTTTCTTGTGCAGCTCCGATCGCGACAAGCATAGCCTGCCAAGCCTTGGTCGAGGTGGTGAAAAAACGGTAATGCATTGCACTCTCATTATGCCATACCTGCGAAACCCATAGATGATATGGATTTTAGGAGTTCTTTCCCGTATGATATTGGTATAGTCATTATCCTTGATATGCACACGTCGCCATCACGATCTTCGGCATTTCAATCACTCAAGCAAAGCAGAACAGGCTTTACCCTTATCGAGCTGCTCGTAGTTATTGCGATCATCGGACTGCTTTCTTCGGTGATACTTGCATCACTCTCCTATGCCCGTCAAAAATCGCGTGATGCAAAACGTATCGCTGAGATCACGCAGACCACACGCGCACTCGAACTCTTTTATGACAGCAATCAGCGTTATCCTTCGACCACTCCTGCCGGATTCACCGGTGAGGATGCCGCACTTAAATTACTCGCGAGTTACTCATTCCTTCCGACCACTGCAATTATTCCGCCTGTCGGGACAAATCCGACCTATATCTACCATGGTATCTCGGTCGTCGCCGGAGTGACAAGTGAATGCACCCTCACGGCGCAGCAGTGTACCGGTTACGAAATAGGCGTCACGCTTGAACGGAGTGATAATCAAATTCTCCAAAGTGATGCCGACCAATCAATAGGAACATTCTATGGAGCGTATCCCGACTGCGATGTGAATACCCCGGGCATAGAAAAATGTTTCGATCTCAAGGGTGGATAAAGGGTGGGATGATCGTTTTAGCTGTCAGCGCCTTCCCATTTCTTCCCGAATAAGGTACTCTGTCAACACTCATGGCACAAGGAGAGGTCATCCTACGTTTCGAAGACGTTTCATACGAATACGGCCACAATAAACCCATCTTAGATGAGGTAAGCTTTCCCGTACGGCGCGGAGCCAAGATAACTCTGATGGGTCAGAACGGTGCGGGTAAATCGACGCTATTTAGTCTTATCACCAAGGAGCACAAACCGGAGTCAGGCAAGGTGCATATCGGGCAGGGGGTCTCCATTGCGCACAGTCGCCAGACCATTCCGCGCGGCGAACTTGATCTCACGGTGCGCGAATTCTTCGAGAAATGTTTTAAAGATAAAGTCTACGATATCGACCCGAAGATAGATGCGGTCTTGGAAGTCGTGAATCTCAAAGCCCCGCACGACCGCATTGTGCGCTCATTCTCAGGCGGTCAGCAGGCGCGCCTCCTTCTTGCATCGGCACTTATTCAGGACCCTGACCTCCTCCTCTTGGATGAGCCGACCAATAACCTTGATAAAGCCGGCATCGCTCATCTCACTGATTTTCTCATGCACTATCAGAATACCGTCATCGTTATTTCCCATGATGCAGACTTTTTGAATACCTTCACCGAAGGCGTGCTCTACCTTGATGTGTTTACCAAGAAAATAGAGCAGTACGTCGGTAACTACAAAGACGTGGTAAAGGATATCTCGGTGCGCATTGAAAAGGAGAACAGAAAGAATGCACTCCTCCAGAAAGAGATCCAGGCCAACAAAGATCAGGCAAATGTGTTCTCGCACAAGGGAGGTAATATGCGCGCACTCGCCAAACGTATGCGCGATAAGGCTGCCGAGATGGAAGAGGAGATAGTTGAAGTGAGAAAGGAGGACCGCACCATCAGACCGTTCGTTATTCCTGCGCAAAATGATTTCATCGGCAACGTCCTCGCCATCGAGTCACTGCAGGTGATCAAAGACCATAAGCCAAAAGAGAAGAAAGTGCATGTTGTCCTGCGCAAGAAGCAGCACCTCCTGCTTCAAGGTCCGAATGGTATCGGCAAATCGACCTTACTTGAGTCGCTCGCAAAGGGCACTGCCAAGGGCGCGACCATCACCCCGGGCGTACGCGTCGGTTATTATCGCCAGGATTTCTCGACACTTAATTTTGACGACACCGTGTACCAGTCACTTGCAGGGGTAATGGTGAAGATAGACGACGAAAAGCTACGCTCTGTTGCGGCAAGCTTCCTCATCACCAAAGAATTAGTGTATGCAAAGATAGGCTCTCTCTCGGAAGGACAGAAGGGGCTGGTCGCGTTCGCACGCCTCGTCTTGGAAGTCCCCGGGCTCCTCATTCTCGACGAGCCGACCAATCACATCAACTTCCGCCATCTGCCTGCGATCGCAAAAGCACTTGATCAGTACGAAGGCGCGATGATTCTCGTCTCGCATGTCCCTGAATTCGTGAAGCAGATCAGGATCGATGAGGTATTAGATTTGGAGAAGTAGAGGAACTAATCTTTGTCTTTGCATAAGGAATTTTTTGGGATAAGCTTGTTTGTATGAGCAATGAATACAACGACCCATTCGCAAGTTTACCTGCACCAGATGATAGCCAATTTGATACAAGTGGATTGGAGCTTGAGTCAATTGGGGGGACAAGTATACAGACAGAGGAGGGCGCATTGTCTTTGGTTCCTGTGGATCCACCTGATGATAGTGAGGCACAAACAGCAAATGCAAGAGAAGGCAAGACTTCAAGCCCTGAGGTATGGTTGCCAGGAGAGTACCAAGCCGTACTCACTGGCGGGAAAAAACTAGAAGGTATTCCAACGAGTGCATCAATCTCTATCAACATGGGGACAACAACATTTGGCGGCGGCGATGGGGTTAAACGTGTTTGGTTCCACGATGAAGATGGAAAGCATTTTATTCATGAAGAGAACAGCACCGACCAAACACCTGGGAGAAATTATACAATGTTCACTCTTCCTGGAAATAAAGTGGAGATAACAGAAGGCGAAACAATAATCCTTGGACGAGAATCCAATGATGACAGAGATCCTAGTGAACAGTTTGATATGCGTGATAAGAAGTATTCGCTCGTTTCACGGAGACATCTTTCGGTGAGCTTGCTTGATGGAAAATACAATCTGGATGATCTCAATTCAACCAATGGTTCATTTGTAAAAATCACAGTGCAGAGACCACAAAAACCACCAGAGCCTAAAGAAGAGCCATTACCCAGAATCTCTCTATAAAACTATCCATATGGAAGGACAAGAATATCAGCAAGATGTCGAGATAAATGAGATCACAGATCTACCAGAGCCACAGGATGCACAAGAGGGAAAAAGTGAAATACCGAAAGTGTTCGGATCGCTCGCGCTTGCTGCCGCTGCAGTATTTGGGGCGGGTGGAATGCAAAATGCCGAAGCCGGAGGGTCGCAATATCTCGAAATAAATACTCCGCACATCAGTGTATTAAAAGAAGGAGTGAATAAGTTAGGAGTAAGGGAATTTCAGTTCGTGCATGGGATGGAATTAGGTATTCAAACTGAGCATGGACCGGTCATGCTCTCTCGAGATAGAGATGATGTCAGGCCCGCAGGGGAGCGCGCTGAGAGCGCTCTTGCAAGAGTTACTCCGGAGCAGTTCGTGAACGAGATCCGGCGGCAAAACACTGATCTGCCGAGACTCGCTGAACAGCTGCCATCAGCAAATGGAACTTTTCGCATAAATATTTCTCCTTATGCACAAGAAGTTTTAAATGATAATCATGTTGCGTATGAGCAAGGCATCTTACGCAAAGGTACGTACTCGGTACACCTTTCGGGTGGCGGTCAGGATAATCCAAATACTGAATGCAAGGTGACCGGATGGAAGGAGTTCAATAATTATGTGATCGCAGATTGTTTGGAGATACGAATGGAAAGCGGAAAGCCCGTTGTCGCTGCGGTAAAGTATAAGATCAACGGCTCTGACCTATCCGTAGAAGAGATCAAAAGATAAATTTGAGTTATAAAATATGCTACTTTGCAGCAATCTGACAAAATAGGATAGGTTGAGGTAAAGACCATCTCATCAATGCATACCTCAATACGCCACAAGCATTGCTACCATGGTGAAGTCATTTCCATGAATTCATTATGCAAGACTTCCGTTTTACCGTCGATTTCGCTCTCTTGTGCCATGATATCTTCTGAACGCATGTTGATGTACCTGTATCGCTCAACTTCATCGGGTGTCCATAACTTAGGATCAGGTTGTCTCGCGGTAATGGCTCGGCGCTCGGAATCTAATCTGTTGAATTCTTGATTCAGTGCATCAAACTCTTCGTTAAATTTTTTGATCTCTG
>JAYTVK010000019.1:0-7844 GCA_043744595.1 Candidatus Lloydbacteria bacterium | reverse complement strand
AAGGGCGGCTTAGGTGGCGCTATAGCAGAATTTCTCGCGCAGCAGCATCCGACCAAACAAGAATTCATCGGTGTTGCCGATCAGTTTGGTCAGTCCGGCACCCCGGCAGAGCTCATCGAACATTACGGCATGGGAATTTCCGCTATTACTGAAGCAGCTCATAAAGTCATCAATCGTTAGACACCGACGCATGCATACTCCACGTCACAGACATTTCCTCCTCTACACATTCGAACATCTCTTCGGTGCGGTATTCATTATCGGACTCTCGGTCGCGGTGGGATATGTTGCACAGGCACAGTCGACCACGGGCATCGCTTCAACTACGGTCAATCTCATCGACACCATTGCTCCCTCGACACCGCTTCTCCATATCGGCACCGTTACAAGCGGGTACGTCTCACTTTCATGGGAAGGAGTGACCGACAATATCGGAGTGAAAGGATATCAAATATTCAAGAACGGGGCCGCTGTCGCATCTCAAACGGGCATCACATATACCGATTCATCAAGTCTCACACCCGGAAGCGTCGTGACGTATTTCGTCAAAGCATATGATGTGGCAGGAAATGCATCGCTCCCGAGTGAGACACTAACAGTAGTTATCCCGGCGAGTACAACAAGCGGTAGTCCGAACACGACTGCAACCACGACGCACAGCGCAACTCCGGAGCCTACGCCCGCACCACTTCCGCCGCCAACCCCGACGACAACTGCTACACCTCCGGCGGCAACTACTGCAAGTGTCTCGTTCGGAGCGACTGTTGCACCTATCACCGACTGTACGACAGGCAAGCCGCTGACCGAGGTATTTCTGGTCATCTCAGATCCATCGGGCGGCAAGATGCTTATCACATCAGATAATGGCTTCTCGAATGCGCAGTTCGAATGGGGACGATACTCGTTCGGGAACGGTCATTATTATTGGAAGGCGGTTCCCGCAAGCGGATACAGCGTCTCAGGAGACAGCGTAGGAAGTTTCACTATTTCCGGCGAATGCATCGCTCCCGCAATAACACTTTTAACTCCCGCCCCCTCAACTTCACCAAACACTACGGCTACCGCGACTGCCGCCGCAACAAGCGTCGTCACAAGCGATGTGTTTCCGCTGAAGTATGCCGAAAACCTTTCGATAGTTCCAACCATATCCATCGACAATGTTCGCTTGAAGGAAGAAGACACCGTTTCAGGGAGTGTGACCTTCGACGTGGTCGCATCGGGGATGTCTCGGGCCATCTTCGTGATAGAGGGCGTGAAGACCGGAAAACAATACATCGACAAAAAACTCGGCGTGGTACACAAAGACGGCTCGAGTGAATGGAGTGTGGTATGGAACTCTGCAAATATGCCAAATGGCAATTATGTACTTGCGGCGCTGATGGATAATAGCGCAGGTACGACATTCATCTCGAAGCGTGTCGCATTTCTTGTCCGCAACCAGACGGTAAACAACATTGGTGCTGCAGGTAACGGAGTTGTGAACACTTCAGCGCAGGTGATGCCGGTGATCAAAGTGTTCGTCAATAATAGTCCGGTACCTATTGATGCGTTCGATTTCAATGACGAAACAGTCGAACTCAGAGTAGCGTCGGCAAATGCAAAAAAAGTCACTTTCCTTGCAAGTGTCTCGGGAAAATCTTCACCTGTCGAGCTTGGGAAAGGAGTGATAGACGACCTCTTGTCGGGACATGCATACGATATCTGGACACTTTCAGTGAACACAAAGAAAATAGAACAAAATTCATACAAACTTTTTGCACGTGTACTCTATCTCGACGGCACGGTAGTCGAGTCCTCGCCGATGCTGGTGAAGATAGATCATACGCCCGGGATGCTGAAAAGTGCAGTGGGTACACTCGACGCTAGTACTACACCCGGCGACGGCGTACTCACTGCTGCGCAAAAAGAAGAGATACTTGCGCGTGTCACCTCTCCCTCGCAGTGCATGAACACACTTGAGTGCAGGGTGTACTGCAAGAGTGAAGCATCGAGCACTGCGGCGTGTCGCGCATTCGTCCAGGATGCCAAGAAAGATATCATCATCGCCTCACTCGCAGAGGGTATTTCCAAAGAACGGCTCGAGAACATGCTCACCGACCCAAAGACACGTCTCAGGTACCTTCCTGAGGCGGTAGTGCATGCAGGGGATATGATCGATTACTGTGCTGACCCGTCGCATGCCGATATTTGCAGCAAAGCGCTCGTCGACAACGATCTCATCTCTACCGCGACGCTCGAAGAGAAAAAGCAGCAGCTCATCATCTCGCGTGATGCCGAGAAGGCACTCCTTACTGACCGCACCGGCGCGCGCGCATTTGTCGATACTGATAAGGACGGCATCACTGACTACGATGAGGTCAATCTCTATCATACAAGTCCGAGTGACCCTGATACCGATCACGACGGCGTTCCGGACGGACAAGAGCTTATTGAGCGTACCAATCCGAACGGTCGCGATGCGCTCGCACTCAATATGAGCAATGTCACACATACCGGAGCGACGAGTCCCTCCTCGGTCTCTGAGAGTTCTTCGTCGATCACCAACATTCCTTCACGCCCTTCGTCCGAAGGTGTTACTCTCGAAGACCCGCTCATTGCAGGTGTCACACAGAAGAGTCTGCTCGCAGTGAATGATGTGGTCGCAGAAGAAATAGGCTACGACGAGTATGGTACCAGTACGGTAAAGAAGCTCAAGTTTAGAGGCACGGCGCTTCCAAACAGCTACATCACGCTCTATATCTTCTCTGATCCGATCGTGGTCACGGTGAAAGCGGATGCTGCCGGCGAGTGGACCTATACGCTCGACAAAGAACTCCCCAACGGCTCGCACCAAGTGGTCTCCGCTATCACAAATGAAGGCGGGCACATTCTCGCCAAGTCAGAAGCATTGCCGTTCGTAAAGGAAGCAGCCGCAGTCTCAGTCGGCGCGAATGCACTACTTCCGAACCAGTCATCACCGGGATTCTTTACCGGCGCATCGCTCTATGCATTCATTGCCATCTTGATAGGTCTCCTTGGTGTCGCATTCTCCATCATCGGATTCGTGGTGCACCAGCGATCACCAGCAGGTTCGGATGTGCTGTTCCCTGATGCAAAAAAAGATGACTAACAGTTCGGGCTTTTCCTATGGATACCTTCTCAAAACTCTTCGCGCGCGGCATCTGGTTCGCGAAAAATAATCCGCAGATCATCTACACACTGTTTCTGGTGATCGCTATTCCTGCCGCATTCTTCTACACCAGCGAAAATTTTCTGCGGGTTGCGAGCGATAACCAAGACAGACTCGAGCGCAGTAAGATATCACTCCTCGAGGACGCATTTGTCGCGATGTTTCCCGGAAGCGCGGCTGATGGAGCGAACAGTGCTGATATCAACAAGCGCATCGCCGTGATGGGGGCGGAGAATGAGACAATATCGAAATTCGATGTGCTCGCACCGACCTCGACAGTGAGCGCGGATGACGGGGTAGGGTATCAGATGTTCGCGAGTCTTAAACCCGAAGACGCGGGTACGCTCGTCACCCCTGATGAAGTTTCGAACATTCTCATCAAGCTCGCAAAGGGAGACGAGTCACAGTCATTCGCGATGGGCTACAACAATTATGAAGGACGCCACTGGCGCAGTGTGCGCGCATTTACTCCAATGGCCTCAAGCGCAGTGCAGTACTTCGCAGTGGTCGACGTATCGATGGCGCAGGCGGACGCGGTCTCCGAGCGTAATATCCGAAATGCCTACATCGTACTTGCGATCATCATTCTCCTCATCATCGTACTTCTGGCACGGCAGGCGCGCATCATCGACTACTCAACACTCTACGCTCGCCTCAAAGAAGTCGACCGCATGAAGGACGACTTCGTGTCGATGGCCGCGCACGAGCTGCGCTCGCCACTCACCATTATCCGCGGCTATGTCGAGATGCTCGGTGACGGCGAAGGTCTCACTGATGCGGGCAAGAAGCATCTCAAGAATATCGATCAGTCGGCACTGTCACTGAATGCGCTGGTCGGCGACATTCTCGATGTCGCCAAACTCCAGGAGGGGAGAATGAGTTTCAAACTCGAAGACTTTGATCCGACAGAAACTATTGCCACTGTGTGTGAAGGATTCACGCAGCCCGCAAAAGATAAGGGTCTGACACTCGCCACTGACCTTTCGGCAACAGCGCACATCACGGTCGACCCCGAACGTTTCCGTCAGGTGATGGTCAATCTCATTGGCAATGCAGTGAAATACACACCCTCGGGTAGTGTGCGGGTTGCGACGGAGCTTGCGCGCGGCGTATTCAGTGTGCGCGTCTCAGACACAGGCATGGGCATCTCATCTGAAGACCAGAAACATCTTTTCGAGAAATTCTTCCGCGTGAAAAGCGAAGAGACGGCGCGTATCCAGGGCACAGGTCTCGGACTCTGGATCACTAATCATATCGTCAGTCAGATGAGCGGAAGCATTTCGGTGGAGTCGATCAAGAGTAAAGGCACCGACTTCATTGTCAGTTTTCCTATGAAGGGGTAATCTTCATATATGAAAGATCTCAAGAGAATCATTCGTAGCATCCACCTCGCCCTCAGGGGGCTGCGACACGGATATAGGGTCGACAATAGTTTTCGGATGGAGGTGACATATGGACTATTCATCTACCTTGCCATTGCTTGGCTTCTGGCCCCATTTGAACCATGGGAACTTATGCTCTACACATTTTCTTATATGTTCATTCTTGTGGTTGAGCTGATCAATACTGCATTCGAGAAAATGCTTGATCGCGTGCATCCGAGCGAGCATGAACTTATCGGAAAGAGCAAGGATATTGCAGCTGCAGCGGTACTCCTTGCATTCATCTTTGCGATCATCGTGATATTTATCCTCGCGTACACCAGGTTTTCACACGTCGTACCCTTTATGATGGGATCGTCGTACGTATAAATTCTCAAAATAAAAATACCCGCATCTGTTATAACAGATGCGGGTATTTTTATTTTGAGAATCTAGACTTAGTCGATATTCACTTCAGTAGCAAAGTAGTTCTCAGGTTTGTCTGCCATGAATTTCTCGAGTGCCTCGCGCGACAGAAGTCCTTCTTGTGCGCCGACATACTGCACGACCGACATCGAGTTGATAGGTCCCCATGCGAGCGCGGTCTCAAATGGGAGTCCTAAGGCGAGTGCGATGGTGATGGTCGATGCGCATGCGTCTCCTGCACCGGTGCGCTCGTATGGAGGCTTTGGATCAGGGTAGGTAGGCATGAAGTAAGTCTTGCCGGTATTGCCATCGTACGCGTATGCCCCTTTTGGTCCGTCGGTGATGACCGAGATCTTTGGTCCAAGTGTGCTCATCATCTTGCCAAGCTTGGCAGGGTTCGGCTCGTTGTTCTTGAGAATGAGTCTGGCTTCTTCGACATTGCAGAAGAATATCTCGGTGTGCGCATAGAGGTCCTTGAGTGCCTCGGTGCCGAGTTTGATCTGGAAGGTGCCGGGCTGGAATGCGAGTTTGGTCTCGGGGTGTGACTTCAGGTATTCGGCGATCTCCACATGATAGGGAAGTGAGTTGTCGCCGACCGAAGAGAAGTACAGCCACTTCGGACTGCCGACATCTGGCATCTTGTACGCGTACTCCTCATGCTTGATGAGAATGGTGCGCTCTGCTCCGTGCCACAGCACATAGTGGAAGTTGGTGATCTTGCCTGCATTCACTTTCACATATGCGGTGTCGACGTTGTTCTTCTTGAGTTCTTTGAGCACATCCTGTCCGCGCTCTTCGTCTCCGACATCTGCGATGAGTGCAGCTTTGAGGCCAAGGCGCGATGCAGAGACCGCAGCGTTCGCAGCATTGCCCACACCTGCGAGGATAGCATGGAACTCGTAGGGGATCTTCGCACCGCTTGGGAAGCTCAGCTCCTCGTCAACCATGCCTTGCGGGTTTTCAATACGGATCATGCTTGCCTGATCGATGCGGATGAAATCGTCGATGACGGTATCTCCTATCGCTATAAAATCAAATTGTGCTGGTTGTTCTGCCATATATAGAATGAATATTAAATTAGACAAATTATACCATGCGTAAAGAAGGCTTAACCTCACGCTGTACACAGTATATATAGAGTCTATAGGTACTATATTGTAACTACTACATCCCTCTGACAGAGGATTTCCGTGAAGCGCTGCGTATTTTTTGTTATACTGTGAGGCATATGAACACCACATTACTTGAATCAACAGCTCGCGCGCTGGTAGCTCCGGGAAAGGGAATACTTGCCGCAGATGAATCCAACGGCAGTGCCAATAAACGCTTTGCGCTTGTCGGGGTCGAAGAGACCGAAGAGAATCGCAGACTCTATCGTCAGCTTCTCCTCACTACTCCTATGGCCAAGCAGGCTATCTCGGGCGTTATTTTTTATGATGAGACATTCTGGCAGAAGACCGACGACGGACGTACAATGAGCGCGTTCTGTACGGAAAATGGCATCCTGCCCGGCATCAAAGTCGACGAGGGCCTGATCGACCTGCCCGGCTTCGAAGGAGAGAAGCTCACCAAGGGTCTCGATGGGCTCCCTCCACGCATGGAGAAGTATCGCGACTCCGGTGCGAAGTTCGCAAAGTGGCGCTCGGTGATTACTATTGGGAATGCAATACCGTCGAGCGAATGCATTACCGCGAACGCATTCGTCCTCGCTCGCTATGCGCGTATCTGTCAGGACTACGATATCGTGCCTATAGTCGAGCCGGAAGTACTGTTCGACGGCGGTCACACCAAGGAAGAATGCGAAGACGTCACCAACCGCACCTACACCGCGCTCTTTGTAGCAATGAAAGCATTCCGTGTGCATATGCCGGGCGCAATTCTCAAGACCGGTATGGTGCTTCCCGGCAAGGATTCGGGAGTCGCATCGGTCCCAAGCGAAGTTGCCGAGCAAACAGTGCGCGCGCTCCACACGTATGTACCAAAAGAGCTTGGTGGAGTAGTATTTCTCTCGGGCGGACAGACACCGTCGGCGTCGTTCCTTAATCTGGATGCTATCGCAAAAGCTGGGCCGCATCCGTGGGGGCTGACATTCTCGTATTCGCGCGCACTGCAGGACCCTGTGCTCAAATACTGGGCTGAGAACCGAGCAGATGTAGAGGGTGCTAAGAAGATATTTGCCCATCAGCTCGAGATCGCAGTCGACGCGACGAAGGGTGAGCTCAAGAGTGATTCGCTTGGCGGGGACTTCGTTTCAACCAGTCAGGATCTGTAACAGTAGAGATAAGAAAAAATAGTATAAAAGTTATTCGTATCAAATAGAGATTAAGTATCATCATATGAAAAAAATATTTACCACAGCATTTGCACTCGCCGCACTTTTTTTGGCGCCGACGGCATTCGCAAGCACTGCAGATTATTCGCACTTCTGGTCGTTCGAGGAAGGGACAGGACGCAGCGTCAATGACTCAGTCGGCGGACAGAATGGCGTGATGACCGGATCATCGACCGGCTTCGGCTGGGCATCCGGCAAGGTGGGAACCGGGATCGGCATGGACGGTGCTCTTGGTACCGGTGTCGTACTTCCCAACGCATTTTTGAAAGGAAGCCAGGGCTCGATAGCGCTATGGCTCAATGTACAAAACCTCTCAGATCAGAACATCATCTTTTCGGGAAAGTCGACAAGTGACAATAATGTCTATGCGGCATTCATGGTAGATCACGACGGTCGCCTGCAGCTGCAGTTTCGCGACACAACGAGCGGCAGTGACCGCAAGGCACAGGGGACACATCTTCTCAATAAGAACGAGTGGTACCATATTGTCATCACCGCGAACGGACAGGGGTATCACATGTACTGGAACGGCATTGAAATGACCGTCGCAGGTGAT
>JAYTVK010000018.1:0-8003 GCA_043744595.1 Candidatus Lloydbacteria bacterium | reverse complement strand
ACTACTGGGGTACACCCACAGGGCCGACCCATCCAAACAATCCATCAGGTACCGGAGCCAGCATCATCGGTAATGTCCTCTATGAGCCGTGGCTGGGGGAGGAGTCTTCACTCGTTACTCCACCCTGCACTCAAAATTGTCATTCCAGCGTACTCTTCATCCCTGGGGCTGAAGCAAGTCGTCTGTATCGCCCCACACGCGCCGATGAAACAGGAACTGAAAAACGTCTGTGGGAACCGTCGAGTGACAGCAATGTCGAAGACCTGTTTCTTGATACGAGTGGCAAGGAACCGAATCAACAACTCAATACTTCGCAAATATACACCAAAGATGTTATTGATGAAGCATATATCGATAATGCAGGACCGAATATCTACAAGTCCTTACTCGCACAACTGTATCAAATGAAGAATGTCGACCACACAATCGCTGATTATGCTGCCTCGCCATATGACTGGCGTCTGTCGCTTCAGGATGTACTCGCCGGAGGGACAAAGACAGGCGATCATATTTCCTATCTCTCAACCTCGTCAGATCCGTACATACTGAGCGAACTGCGTCGCCTTGTCGCTGGCTCAGACAATGGAAAGGTGACCATCATCGCACACTCCAATGGGGGATTGGTAGCCAAGCTGCTGCTCAAGCAACTCGAGGACAATAATGATCCCTTGCTCGCGCACATCGACAAGCTCATCCTTGTTGCATCCCCACAAGTGGGGACACCCGAAGCACTCGGTGCACTACTGTTCGGATTCAATCAAGGAATCCCCAAATTTGCACACGTCTTTCTCTCTGAATCGACCGCACGCACCTTTGCTGAAAACTTACCGGGAGCATACAACTTACTACCCTCGAATCAATACTTTGGTTTGGTACATGACAGTACGCACCCGCTCGTCACATTCGATAACTCACCTGAACTTTCTGCCTATCGCTCGCTGTATGGTCAGGTGGTGGGGAATGGTGGTGAGCTCCAAGGATTCCTGCTTGGGAGTGAGGGGAGACTGAAGCCGCAACGCTTGAATCTCCTTGAGCCGAATGTGCTGAATGGTGCGCTGACCCAACATGCGGCTCTAACACACGCAGTCATTGATAGTTGGACACCACCGAGCAGCATCAAGGTGCTCGAGATCGCAGGCTGGGGGAATGATACTGTTGCGGGATTCAAGTTCTGGATGGAACCGAACTTCAATTCTTTCGGCACAACATTTCGTTACACTCCGGACATTGTGGAGGATGGAGATGGAACCGTAGTGGTACCGAGTGCGCTGGCACTTGCTTCGGCGTCGAATGTGGAGCGGTATTGGGTGAATATGAAGGAATATAATAAATTTCTATTTGGCTTAGTTTCTAAACCAGGCTTTGCGAGTGTAAAACATGCTGACATTCTCGAAGTCACAAATCTCCTCAACTTCATCGAAGATAGTGTGGCGAGTTCAACAAAACCACTCACACAGTATTCCTACCTTTCCACCTCCTCTCCTCAGAGTACAGACGAACCCCACCGTCTCCACTACTTCCTTCACTCACCTCTCTCGCTTAACCTCTATGACGCAGCAGGCCACCACACTGGCATTTCGACCACGACTGGTGAAATAGAATCAGCGATACCCGAAACATACTATCGCGAGTTTGGTGAAGTGAAGTACATTAGTGCCCCTGCATCAACCACTCTCCACCTTGTGATGAATGGACAAGCGACAGGTATCTTCACACTCAAGATAGACGAAGTACAGGGCGACACCACAACTGCTTCAACGACATTCCTCAGCATCCCGTCCTCCACAAGTTCAGTGGTCACTCTCGACACGCCTGCTTACGGCGGTATCGCTAGCTCCTCAGCCCTCCACATCGACGCGAATAGCGATGGGGTGATTGACTTCAACCTTGCCCTAAAACTTGGGGGTGTCGTGACGCTTCCTCTGCCTGACACGAGTGCACCCACCACGACTGCCACCACCACTGGAACTTTAGGTATCAATGGTTGGTACACCAGCAATGTCCTTGTCACCCTCGCTGCCACTGACAGCGAAAGCGGTGTCGCAACAACATCGTACTCACTCAATAATGGAGTGACATGGAATATATACACTACTCCACTCACTATCTCCCAGGAGGGAAGTACCACCGTTCGTTACTTCTCCACCGACAAGGCAGGAAATAAAGAATCAACAAGTTCGCTAACGGTGAAAATCGACAAGACTGCACCAGAAGCAAGCATCGCAGTGGGAACTTCAACCCAAGATATTGCGGTGTTCGGTAGTGATAATCTAAGCCCTACCACGGTAGTCAAAGACTCTGGAACGACAACCACCATCACCGATCAAGCGGGACACATCACCAGACTCTTTTTCACTAAGACCTACAGCGGCAAACTACTCACCACTGCAAAGCTCACAGGGGTGCAGTACGACAATCAACCCAAGATCACCCTTCCTACCTCCTCATTTCTCTATGTCTGGGACACCAAGGCACCGATAGTACCCATCTCACAGACCATTGTGGTGAATGACACCTACGCTATCCAAGCGATCTACGACAAAGCAAAGAACAAGACGACCACAATTGTGCTCAAGAAGAATGTTCCCACTCAAGCCCAAACATTTGTAGGGCTTGAGATACCGAGATTGACGACAAGCAAGGGTGCTATTGGATATAGCTTGTAGTGTTGATACAATAAGCAGATACATAATTGCTTATGAAAAACTTAGGGACGAAAAAAAACATATTGCGAATTTTACTCAGCTACCTGTTGTTAGTCGGAATCTTTGTGTCTTATGCATTGATATCTTCTTGTCCAACGGGGCAGTACTGCAATAAAACCATTGGAGGTTTTCTCGGTTTAGTTATTGTTATTCTCGCCCCACTACTTATTGTTCTCCCATTTTCCCTTGTCACCTACAAAATGCGTGACGAGGTTTTCGAGCATTGGCGCAACTTCTCACTTTGGTACATACCCACATTAATTGTACTTACTCAAATAGTGGTTAATGGCGAAAGTGCGGGCGGAGGATTTGGTGGGGTAGTCAGCTCATGGTTCATGGGTATTTTAATTCTGTTTCTCGTCATTATCTATATTCTTACCTCAATTACTCTCATCGTTAAAAAACGTGCAGAATTTAAAAAATAAACAAGCAGGAGGACCAATGGGAGCCGGCTTCCTGTTTCCATCGGAGCTGAATTTAAAATAGCCATGTCATTTTTCTCAAGAAAACAAGAAATGAAGCTGGAAGATTTTTGTCGTAATTTTTACGATACACAAATTCTGAATCCAGTAATTGGCAATATAGACGCTGGGAATGTCTTTTCTGATGTCGTGAAGAAAAATATTGTTGAAGTGTATTCAGAATTTGCAAAAATTGACTCTCAAAAGTTAAACGATGAAATAAAAGTTATTCGTTTTGAATTATTCGCTCTTGCTTGGACACATAAATTTGTTAGTGGAAAAATCGTTGTCGCTCAATGCGACTTCACAAAATCCTATCTCCACGAAAAAGGGAGAGATAATATTTGGACGGGAATGGAATCCTATAACAACATGATCGACAGCGTAACGCTACATTGGCTCACTAATCTTGGAAAAATGAATTTGAGTTTCAACTACAATATGCGTGAAGATTTGAGCAAGAAAAATATTGAAGCTGCCAAGGAATTAGAGATTGAGAACGATGACCAAGTAGCGAGAGTAAATCATCGGCTTTGGTCTGAAAACGCTTGGAAGCAAAAACTAATGTTAGGTCCCCTAGTTTTTACTTTCTGTGAGCGAATCAGTGTTAATGCTCATGACCTAAACCAAGAGGCACAATTTCGTCTGGCGGCTACGATTAAAGGGCTATATGAGGGAGCAGAACAATCTTGGGATAAGGTGAAAATTAAATTATGAGCCCCCACTCTTTTTACTATAAATAATAATCTCAATCTGGGGCAAGAATGAAAATAATGGGAAAAGTCACGATTGATTTCTCAAGCGGACGATGTTCCGTATCCAAGGGCGGCCCTTGGAGTATTTTCACTATCGCCCCAAGAAGAATATCACTATAATAATGACAAAGCCGATCGATATGGACGATAATGATACTGATGATACTGCAGATGCACGACCAGTCAGGTCAATCCTACCAGGGATGATTATTGAAGGACTAACGACGAGCAAGGGGAAGATTATAGTGGGGTACTAATGTGACAACATACATGAACAACTTACTGACAAAGAAAAATATTCTGATTGTTTCAGTGCTCGGGCTTATCAGTGTTGTTGGTCTTTTGTTTCTAACCACTATTCTTAGTTCAGAATGTGCGTACTGGGACGGGTGGTCTAAAGTAAGACCTTGTATAGACATTGCACTTACTCTCACTCCCCTCGTTGCATTGTTACCACTTTCATTAATCTTTTTCTTCATAAAGGAAGAAATCTTTCACACATGGGTACGTTTTGCCAAGTGGTGGATTTTGTTATCAATGTTCGTTATCCTTGTTTCTCCTGAAGAAACTGGTGGGTGGATATCACTCCCAATCAAGGGGTCGATTGCACTCGTTTCCTTCGCACTCCTTGTTGTTGTTTCCTTGATTCTCATCGCATACAAATCATACAAACTGAGAGGGAAGTAGGCTTTCTTATGTTTGACACTTCGGGCAGAACCAACTGCCTCGCGCCCCCTGCACAATACGTTTTATCCTACCCCCGCAACCTTTTTTGAGACATGCTTGCCCCGCTCTACTATAGACATGGTGGTATTCCTGGAAGTTGCCATCTTCACCATGCAAACGCCTATATGTCGATATGGTCGATCCGCCGCCATCGATGGCCTTCTCAAGTATCTTTGGAAGATGATGTGCAAGCAGTAGATACTCTTTTTTACTTATCTTGCTACAGCTCCTCGTTGGCCTAATTCCTGCTATGTGTAGCGCTTCGAGTGCATAGATATTTCCGACCCCGCCTATCATTTTTTGATCCATCAGTGCGTCTTTGATATTGCGACTACGCTTGTTCCATATGTGCTTTGCGAATAGCTGAGTGAGAGCTTTCTCATCAAGCGGGTCGGCGAGGTGGGGGAGCGGACCGCGCCGCACTTTCCAGAATCCGAAGCGCCGCGGGTCGATGAAGCCGAGCGCACATCCGTCCTCGAAGATGATCGTCACATGCTCGTGTTTCTGTGGGTGCCTCGGATCGGTCGGCAAGAATGATCCGCTCATGCCGAGTGAGACGTTTATCATGCCATATTTTGTCTCGATGATGAGCTGTTTCCCGTCACGTCCAAAACGTGTGATGACCGCTCCCGGGCGCAGCACTTCTTTGATGGCGGGAGTGAGCGGATACCTGATATCCTTGCGATGAAAGTGTACCTCGCTGATCTTCTTCCCGAGATATTCCTTCTCAAGTGCACGTCTAAATGACTCTACTTCTGGGAGTTCGGGCATAAAAGCAGTATAAAGTATAGAGTATGGAGTATAAAGCATTGTCACAACTTGTTTCTCTGGCTGTTTGGTTTATAGTAACAACAATATGAAGCATTTCACTTTTATCCTCATAGGTCTGTATTTATCCCTAAGTCCAGTGCTGGCTTCTGCTGCCTCAGCAGTCCCAGCAAAGCTCGTCTATGCGGGCTGGATCCCATACTGGGCGAAGGCAAGTGGTACTCCGGACGCTATCGCGCACATTGCTCCATTTCATGAATTCTCACCCTTCTCCTACGAAGTGGAAGATGATGCGACCATCGGTGACTCGATGAAGCTCGCTGCAGCACCGTGGACTGACCTCATCCAAGTTGCAGCACAGAAAAAAGTGAAGATTATTCCGAGTATTCTCTGGACAAATGGCGATGCGATACTTGCGACGCTTGCTGCGACGACAAGCCGTATGGCACATGAAGACGATATTGTCTCAATTGTCACACGAAATAATTTCGGCGGCATCGATATTGATTACGAAGACAAAAGACTTTCGACTAAATACTATTTCAGTGCATTCATCAAAGAGCTTTCAGTCAAGCTCACTGCAAAGAATAAAGACCTCGTATGCACCATCGAGCCGCGTACGCCGCTCTCTTCCTTGTACCGTATCCCTCCTGCCGACGTCGAGCATGTGAATGACTATGTCGTACTCAATAAGTATTGCGATGAAGTACGCATCATGACTTACGACCAGACCAATGTCGACCTAAAATTGAATGACACCAAAGGCACGCGCGAGCTCTATGCTCCGGTCGCCGATACTGACTGGGTCAAGAAGGTGATAGTCGAAGCTACGAAGACCATATCCAAGAAGAAGATCATGCTCGGAGTAGCGACATATGGATATGTCTGGCAGGTCGACAATAGTACCGGCACATCGACATTCACAAAGATCCGCGCTATCTCAGACCCCGATGCGCGCGCACTCGCACTCGCAAATGGTGTGAATCTCGGCGACAGCCACAACAGTGCAGGGGAGCGTAGCTTCAATTACCACAAGAATGGCAATCTCTATTATGTCTCATGGAGTGATGCAAATTCGGTCGCTGAGAAGGTGAAGCTCGCGAAGTCACTGGGCGTGAAGGGTGTTGCTATCTTCAAGATAGATGGCAAAGAGGATCCAGCTATCTGGTCAGTAGTAAAATAATATTTTACTTGTGCTTGCGGGCTTTGTGCCACTCTTTGAGCGCAGGGAGAAATGAGATCACGATGATCACAAGAATGATCGGGTAGAGATATTCTTCTGCATTTGTGACACGTGAACCGAGCTCGTATCCCAAAAGTGTGATACTCCAGATCCACGCACATCCGCCGATGATGTTGTAGATAGTGAACTGACGGTACGGCATCTTTGCGACACCTGCGATGATCGGTACGAAGGTGCGTACGATCGGAAGGAAGCGCGCGAGGAAGATCGCCTTGTTGCCGTGATGTAAGAAAAAATCATGCGCCTGCTTCACGTGCTTTGGCTTGAAGAATCGTGACTCCATCTTATTGAACAGCATGGGACCGATGCGCTTACCGAACAGATATCCGACGGTCTCGCCAAGAATAGCCGCAACCGTGGTCAGGATCAAAAGAAGCGGAAGATCGAATACTCCCTGTCCTGCAAGTAGTCCTGCGGTGAAAAGCAGGCTGTCTCCGGGCAGGAAAAATCCAAAGAATAAGCCACATTCTGCGAAAATGATGGTGACGATGCCGATATATCCGGCTGAACTGATGATGGAAACGAGGTCGGGCATATGATTGATTAGGCGGATTATAGCACCAATAGCAATGTTTACCATCGTCGCCGTTGCGCTCTGTTTTGCGCTTCATTGCTTACTCTGTAGTATGGACTCATGCGATACAAAAAACCTCTCACGCTCGTCATTGGTGTGGTACTGCCGATATTGCTCTCGTTACTTCATGATGCGGGATATCTCCCTAAAGATTTTTCATATCTCCCAAATTCAGATCAACAACACGCTGTTATAAAAAATGTATCATCACACATCTCGACAAGCACCGTGTTTGAGGTTGCGAAAGTTGTCGACGGGGATACGGTCGATCTTATGCAAGAGAGCATCGTGACTCGCGTGCGACTCATTGGTATCAATTCTCCCGAGAGTGTTGACCCGCGTCGTCCGGTCGAGTGCTTCGGGAAAGAAGCATCAAATCATGCAAAAGAGCTACTCTCGGGTAAGAGCGTAACTATTGAGCTTGATCCTTCTCAGGACACATACGATAAATACGAACGACTGCTTGTGTACATCTTTCTCCCTGACGGTGCCTCATTCAATAAAACAATGATCGCGGATGGTTATGCCTATGAGTACACCTACAATAAGCCATACAAGTATCAGAAAATTTTCAAAGCAGCAGAACATGACGCGAAACTCGGACAGCGGGGGCTCTGGGCGAGTAACACCTGTAATGGTAGTAAATAACGTATAGCAAAGCCCCGAGCAAGTCGGGGCCTTTTGGAAAGCGGGGAAGTTGCTTCACCTTGAGCGATCAGACAGAGACCGTCTGCTTGCGCACGATGCGGACTTCGAACGAGTCGTAGATGT
>JAYTVK010000017.1:0-8131 GCA_043744595.1 Candidatus Lloydbacteria bacterium | reverse complement strand
GTCATGTGGGGACAGCAAAAGCCTAATTCTGGGCTATAATATAGACCATGCACAGTCGCGGTGGTGTCGACAGAGTTTTTTTGACTATCATAATCACGCTTATCTCCGCGGGACTTTTGGTGTTCATCTCGGCATCCCTTGGCACACTCTCGAGCAATACCTCGAAATTCTTCAATCTGCTCATCAGCCAACTCGGCTTCGGACTGGTACTCGGCAGCGCTGCAATGTACGGCGCATCACGTCTGAAGTATCAATTCTGGCGCAAGCATGCATTCTGGATATTTCTTATTTCGATCATTCTTTCGATACTCGTATTCATTCCCGGTATCGGCATGGAGCACGGGGGAGCAAAGCGCTGGATAGATCTGCGCATTACCACACTACAGCCGGGGGAGCTGCTTAAATTCGGCGTCATCGTCTACCTTGCCGCATGGTTCACCTTCATCAAGAAGCGTATTCATTCGCCCTTGTTCGGTATCTATCCATTAATGGGCATGCTCGGTATCGCAGGGGGACTGCTTCTTGCGCAGCCGGACACCGGAACCTTCCTCATTGCGGTCGCGGCGGGTGCAGCGATGTATATTGCGGCGGGGGCAAGGTGGCGCGATATACTCATTTTATTTCTCTTGGGTATCGTCGTAGTCGGATGCGTCGCAGTATGGAAACCATATGTGCGCGCACGTATCGTCACACTCATTCATCACAGCGACTTCCAAGGTTCAGGGTATCAGCTCAAGCAGTCACTCATCGCAATAGGCAACGGCGGGGTATTCGGAAAGGGTCTGGGGCAGAGCGTGCAGAAATTCAACTATCTTCCCGAAGCGCAGGGTGATTCTATTTTTGCGGTCTTAGGTGAAGAATTCGGCTTTGTCGGATGCACAGTGATTGTCATGTTGTATGTGCTTTTCGCTTTGCGCGGCTTGTGGATCGCATCGAAAGCGCCTGATAAATTCGGTGGACTACTCGCGGTAGGGCTTGTTATACTTATCACGGCACAGTCATTCATCAATATCGCTTCAATGCTTGCTATTGCGCCACTGACCGGAGTACCGCTCATCTTCATCAGTCAGGGCGGGACCGCACTCCTCTTGGCCATGGCTGAAGTCGGTATTTTACTTAATATATCCAGGTTTAGAAATACATAGCCGTAACATGAACTTGAACCACCATTACGCATTGCGCAGCTAAACAATTACCACATGAAGATATTATTTGCAGGCGGAGGCACAGGCGGCCACTTCTACCCGATCATCGCTATCGCAGAAGAGGTAAATAAGCTTATTGATACTACTCATCTTGTGGGTATCGATATGTATTTTATGTCAGACTCGCCGATAGACCTTGAACTCCTCAAGAAGACCGGCATCACCTATATCGAAGTACCGGCAGGGAAGCGTCGCACCTACGCTTCGATACAGAACTATCTCGACATCTTCAAAACGCTTTATGGCTGCATCATCGCAACATGGAAGATATTTTTCTTATACCCTGACGTGGTGTTCGGTAAGGGCGGCTATGCCAGCTTCCCGGCAATGTTTGCGGCAAAGCTCCTGCGCGTACCGGTCGTTATACATGAATCCGATACCGTACCGGGGAAGGTCAACAAATATATCTCACAACATGCACAGAAGATAGCCATCTCGTACCCCGAAGCCACGCAGTTTTTCCCAAAAGGAAAAGGTATGCAAGAGAAGATGGCGCTTACCGGTCAGCCGGTCAGGAAGACCCTACTCGAGATGCCTCCTGAAGATCCGTATGAAGTATTTCATCTTGAAGCAAACATTCCTATAGTGCTTGTGCTCGGAGGTTCACAGGGCTCGGAGAATATCAACGAGAACCTCATCGATATCATGCCGCGACTGGTGCAGAAATATCAGGTCATCCACCAGACCGGAGAAGGCAACTATGAGTGGATGAAGAAGCGTGCAGCCGGAGCGCTCGCCGGAATCGAGCACGCCGAGCGCTATCATCCGTTCGGCTTTCTTGAGGTCAAGCAGCTGCGCATCGCCGCAAAGGGCGCATCCCTCGTCGTCTCTCGTGCAGGCTCGACCATCTTCGAAATATCACTATGGCAGAAACCGTCGATACTTATACCACTCGCCATCGCGCGCGACGACCATCAGCGCAAGAATGCGTACAGCTACTCGAGAAGTGGCGGAGCACTGGTCGTCGAAGAGCAAAATCTCAAGCCAGAGATCTTCTTTAATGCAGTCGCCGGTATCATGGACGATGAGGCTCGGCAGCAGGTGATGATCGAGGGCACGAAGCAGTTTGCGAAGGTTGATGCGGCGGAGAAGATAGCACAGCTACTGCTGTCCATTTCCACTCACCACGAGTAGCAGAACGCGTAAATTTTGCGAATTTTTTCGTTACATTCGTCGTGGACTTACGAGACGTATAACTCATACGCCTCGTAAGCACCACTTCCTTTGTGCCTCAAACTTCATCAAAATTTACGTGTTCTACTCTTGCTCATATTCAGTGGAAAAATGAACAGAAATAGGGCATAATCGGTAGATGTCTGAAACAAAAACAGAAAAAGTGGTTACCCGATTTGCCCCAAGCCCTACGGGTTTTATGCACGTAGGTGGAGTCCGCACGGCGTTATTTGCATATCTATGGGCACGCAAGAATGGAGGTACATTCATCCTGCGCATCGAAGATACCGACAAAGAACGTGAGGTTGAGGGTGCTATAGCGCATATCATGGAGTCACTGCGCTGGCTCGGTATCGAGTGGGACAACGGACCGGATAAAGAGAATCCGTTCGGATCTGCTATCCAATCACAGCGACTTCCTACGTATATCGAAGCAGCAAAGAAGTTGATCGCGAAAGGCTTTGCATATCCTGACCCGTATACACAAGAGGAAGTTGAAGCATTCCGAAAAAAAGCTGCGGAAGAAAAACGTCCGTTCCTTTTCCGTGAACATCGCCCTGAAATATTCGGTGAGTGGGACGGCAAGAAGCCGCTGCGTTTTTGTGTACCGAATGTACGGCGCATGCATTGGCATGATGCTGTGCGCGGCGACCTTGAAGCAGGCGAGGAAGCGCTCGATGATTTCATTCTGATCAAATCCGACGGCTACCCGACATACAATCTCGCGCACATCATCGACGACATGCATATGCACGTGACACACATCATGCGAGCCGACGAATTCATCTCGAGTGTGCCAAAATTCCTCTCGCTCTATGAAGCGCTTGAGATAACGCCGCCTGTCTTTGTGACGCTACCACCCATCATGCGCGAGGACCGTACCAAGAAGCTCGGCAAACGCGATGGTGCAAAAGATATCTTAGAATACCGCACCGAGGGATACCTGCCGGATGCGATGACAAACTTTCTCGCGCTCACCGGTTGGAATCCGGGCACAGCAGAAGAGATATTCACTCCGCAAGAACTTATCACAAAATTCGACATTTCCGGGATCCAAAAGGCAGGAGCACTACTTAATGAAGAGAAGCTCGCATGGGTGAACAAAGAGCATATCAAGCGATTATCTTCTGATGAACAACTCGCGCAGATGAAGGTTTTTCTTCCTGAAATACTGACATCACTCCCGGGATACTCAGAAGAGCGTCTGCGAAAAACTGCGCCGATCATGCTCGAACGCGTCTCATACTTCGGACAGATTCGAACATTTGCTGAAGAGGGTGAATATACGTATTTCTTTTCTGCTCCTGCGTATGCGAAAGAAAAGCTCATGTGGAAAGATGAGACCGATGTCACAAAGCTTACGGCTCGACTTTTAGTCATAAAGGGGCTGCTCGAAGGCATCTCGGAGGCTGATTTTGCCCCTGAAACGGTCAAAAACGCCCTTTGGAGCTATGCGGAAGAGGAGGGGAGGGGTTCGGTGCTTTGGCCCCTGCGCTATGCCCTTTCGGGACGTGATAAGTCACCCGACCCGTTCCAAATAGCGGGTATCATTGGCAAAAGCGAAACCGTGACACGTATCGACCATGCCATTGCGCTTTATCATGCGGACAAATAACAAGAAATCTTTTTTGACAATCTCGAGTGCGGCACTTTCCGTTTTTTTTGCCGTGCTTTTTTCTGTACTTGTTCTTTCATCCGCCGCAAGTGTTGCATCGGCACAAGACGCCTCATCAACTGCAGCGATGCCAAGTGGTGCATCTTCGCGCATCGATGAACTCAAGCAGAATATTTCCAGTCATGCCGATCAGATCAAGCAACTTGAAGCAGAGATAGCTGAATATAAAAATAAACTGGTTGATGTCGGTAATCAGAAGAAGTCACTCACGAGCGCGGTGCAATCACTTGATCTAACGCGCGCTAAACTTGCCGCCGACACCAAGCTGACACAAGTGAAGATCCTGCGTGCGACCGATGCTATCACTTCGCTCTCGACCAACATCGTCAGCAAACAAGATCATATCGACCAGGACAAGCGGCTTATCGGCGATATCATGCACAAGATAGACCAGTCGGATAACAACACAATGTTTGAACGCATGCTCGGTGCAGAGAGTATCTCGACCTTCATTCAAGATGCGGAAGACCTCGGCCGATTACAGGGCTCTATCCGCGACGGCATCACCAGTCTTGAGCGACTCAAGGCGGACCTTGGCAATCAGCGTACCGATGTACAGAAACAACAGAAGCAACTCATGGGACTCAAGTCGCAGCTTGCAGACCAGAAGCAACTCGCAGATCAGCAGCGCAAGGATCAGGCACAGCTCTTGGTCGATACCAAGAATCAAGAATCGAACTATACGAGACTGCTTGCGGACAAACAGAAGCGCAAAAAACAATTCGAAAAAGAAGTCGATGATTTTGAAGCGCAGCTGCGTGCAGTGATCGACCCGACTTCATTTCCAAAACCCGGCACCAAGGTGCTCATTTACCCACTTGACGATGTGCGCATCACACAAAAATTCGGCAAGACCGCCGACTCTGTCAGGCTCTACGCCGCAGGCACCCATAATGGTATCGACTTTGCCGCGTCCCCGGGCACCCCCATAAAAGCTGCAGCGGACGGCACGGTTGCAGGGACCGGAAATACCGATGATGCCTGCCGCGGCGCCTCATACGGGCGCTGGGTCATGATCAGGCATCCGAACGGACTTGCGACGCTGTACGGACACATGCAGCTGATCAAAGCCGCTGCAGGTCAGCACGTGAATGCCGGCGACATCATCGGCTACAGCGGATCGACCGGCTATGCGACCGGTCCGCATTTACATCTCACCGTACTCGTCTCAAGTGTCGCTCAGATTGTCGACCTCCCAAGCAAATCATGTCCGGGCGCAATATTTCATATTCCTGTTTCTCCGGCAAACGGATATCTTGATCCGCAGGTTTACTTATAACAACTTACATCTCATCACTCATTTATGATCACCCGCATCCTCTTCGCATTCGTCATCTTCGCAGGACTCGCATACTATTTTAATATCGATGTACGCAGTGTCGTCGACAAGAGCGGCGTCCCTGCTTGGCTCGCCGAGCATGGCATAAAGACGAGCGCCACGAGCACTAGTGTCGCCGCAAGCGGTGCCGCTGAGAGCCTATGATCTGGCAACTGTTCTATCAGCTGGCAAACACTATCCGCCATGCGTACTGGTTCATCGTGCACCCCAATACACGCGGAGTGAAGGTGCTTATCGAGTTCGAGGGAAAGTATTTATTTGTGAAGCATGGCTATGGCGCGAGACGCTGGACGCTTCCCGGCGGCGGTATTAGTACACATGAGACGCCTGAAGCCGCCGCCAAACGCGAAGTCTGGGAGGAAGTGCGACTCGACTTGAATGCACTAAGGCCCATAGGAAGCTTTGTAACGACACTCGAACACAAGCACGATACAGTACACGCGTTCATTGCGAGCACGCTACGCGACAAGCCGATACTCAAACGCGGCGAGATCATCGCATATGGCTGGTTCCCAAAAGGCGACCTGCCAAGTGATATCTCTGTGAACTCGCAAAAAACCTTCGAGCTACTTGAAGAGTACTCGCACAAGAACTGACAAATTGACCGCCGACTCCCCCGGTTTTTTTCAAAAAGAGGGGAGTGGCTTGAGGAAGAGATAGGAGGGAAGAAATAAGAGATAAGATTTTACATACACAAAATTTCCTAAGCAGATTGTGCGACGACTTTATTTATTGATGGAAGCCAGTTCTCATAACTTCATACGTCGCAAAGAGCGATTGTGGGGCACATGCAGCAAGTGTCGGACAATCGCGATTATCTTTTACGACGTATGAAGCTGCGCGAGAATCAACGAAAGTACTGAGGACAAGAGTTGGAGTAAGTGATTATACGAAGCCAGTTCTCATAGCTTCATACGTCGCAAAAGATATATTGTGCGACGTAATGCCAAAGAGAAGCTGCGAGCCTGTAAGCTCGCTTTGCTTCTATTCCCTGCATTACCTGTACCTATTCCGGTACTGTTTTTTGTCTTTCGAGTTTGTCGTAACGAGCCATGAGTTCTGCGGTCTCTAAAATATGTCCGGTCATTTTTGCTTCGACATCGGTTTTTGATGCCCCTACCGGAAGTTCCAATTTTTGATCCAAAGCGTAGAGTTTAAAGAAATATCGATGTTCGCGGTCCGGCGGACACGGACCGATATATCCGGACTTGCCGGCACCATTTGACCCTTGAGTGCCTTCTAGGGTCGATGAGGCTGATACTTGAGTTACCTTTGGGTCGATGTTGTAGACCACCCAGTGCACGAACATGCCGTCAGGCTTTATAGTTGTCGGAACATCCGGGTCGTCCATGATAAGTGCTAAGGAGACGGTACCGGCCGGGATGTTTGACCAAGCGAGGTCAGGGTTTGTTCCTGCTGCGTCGCAGGTATATGTACTCGGTATCATCTGACCTTGTTCGAATGCACTGCTGGTGATATTCATAGTCGTTTGTTTTATGGGAGATTTTTCTTGAGATTTTTCTTGCTGAACTTGTTGTGGCGGGACTAGATCACGTATGTCAGTCTTTTCCTCCGCTTTATTATTATGCAACACATATAGACTTAGTGTCAATAGTACCATACCTACGATTCCTGCAACAGCATATTTGGTCTTCATATGTGGTCATATTACCATCCTTCAGAAAACTTTAGAAAAATAGAGCGTGCTTGTCGATGCCTTTGTGTTACACCTTTGGCCAAAACAATTGCTCGTCTGCGTAAGTCTTGGTCTCAAGCACCAGCGCGCGATTCTTGGCATCACTCTCGTCATACATGCGCTCGGCGTCTCCCCTTTCCCTGCCGCCGATCTCGTGGCGACTGATAGTGCGCTCACGTAGCGCCTCCGGAGTATCATCAAGGAAGTAGCTATGGTCATAGAGTGCAGGCAGATCCTTCCACTCTGCCCCTGGATACAACAGCCACAAGCCTTCGATAAGCACGATTGCCGGTCCCTCGGGCACCTTTATCTCGCCCTGGATAGGCTCATGGAGTCTGCGCGAATACAGCGGAAATCTAACCGCACTACCGCTCTTGAATTCCTCGAGATCGCGCAAGAGCGCAGGCACATCATAAGTGTCATATCTTCCTTTCACATCCTTGAGCGTACGAAGTGACTCTCCTCTTTCTTCTTCCTCTCCTCCCCCTCCCGCTTTGGTCTGCGAAAGATATTCGTTCGGGAAATGATATGCGTCGATAGATACAGGGACGATACTCACGCTTTCATCTATCTGTTTGCCGACTTCTTGCGCAAGCACCGAGAGGTAGGACTTGCCGCTTCCTGAAGGACCAGCGATGGCATATATCTGGCGCGCATTACCACCCTCTTTATAGAGCGCAATGAGGCGCTTGGTAAAATTGATGATGAATTCCTTTCGCTCTCCACTTAAATGTGTGCAATCGACTTCCTGCTCGGTGACGATGATATGGTCGGGAAAGATGATGGGCATGTTTCTATTCTATCAGTTGTCGGGCTAGGGAGAATCTCGGCCTACAGCCGCAGTACCCGTTTCCCATTTCTTTGTGATAGGAATCACGCAGAAATATGGGAGAACGGCTTCGATTATGCCACGAAAGCTTCACTTTCTTAACATCCTCCTTTTGGTCGGGCTAGGCAGAATCGAACTGCCGCCGCATGCACCCCATGCATGTAGACTACCACTATCCGATAGCCCGATTACTTATTCAATTCTTACTCAGCTT
>JAYTVK010000016.1:0-31817 GCA_043744595.1 Candidatus Lloydbacteria bacterium | reverse complement strand
CCGCTTGTTCGCGTGCATCTTGACCAGGCGTCCGATGCGCTCGCGGGTTCCCTTGGTCGCATTCAGGTGGGTGTCGCCCGCCTTCATCTGGCCCGAGTACACGCGGACGAACGCGAGCTGGCCGACGAAGGGGTCGGTCATGATCTTGAAGACCAGACCCGCGAAGGGCGCGCTGTCATCGGTGAGACGCTCGACCGGTTCCTTGGTGTCGGGATCGATGGCGACGGTCGGGGGCTTGTCGAGCGGTGAAGGCAGGTAGGCAACGACCGCGTCAAGCATGGGCTGGACGCCCTTGTTCTTATAAGAGGAGGCGCACAGCACGGGGAAGATCTTGCACTGCAAGACGCCCTTGCGCAGGGTCTTCTTGAGCTCGTCCTGGGTGAAGGTGGTCTCGCCGTTGAGGTAGCGCTCCATGAGGGCGTCGTCGAACTCGACGATCTTCTCCACCATGTTCGCGTGGTACTTATCGCACTCTTCCTTCATGTCGGCGGGAATCTCGACTTCGTCCCACTCGGCGCCGAGCTCTTCGCCCTTCCAGACGATTTCTTTCATCTTAATGAGGTCGACAATACCTTCGTATTTATCTTCCGAACCGATTGGGAAGTTGATAACCATCGGGCGAGTGCCGAGGCGGTCGATCATCATCTGTACGGTACGTTCGAAGTTTGCGCCGATGCGATCCATCTTGTTTACGAAACAGATACGCGGCACGCGGTATTTATCAGCCTGACGCCATACGGTTTCCGACTGTGGCTCAACGCCGGCAACGGAATCGAATACGGTCACGGCGCCATCGAGTACGCGCATGGAGCGCTCTACTTCAATAGTGAAATCTACGTGGCCAGGTGTATCAATGATGTTAATGCGTTGATTATCCCAGTAGCAGGTCGTCGCAGCGGAGGTAATCGTGATACCGCGCTCTTGTTCCTGCTCCATCCAGTCCATCGTTGCAGCACCTTCGTGCACTTCGCCGATTTTATGGGATTTACCGGTGTAATAAAGAATGCGTTCAGTCGTCGTGGTTTTGCCGGCGTCAATGTGCGCGCAAATACCAATATTACGATAATCTTTGATTGGTGTAGTACGTGGCATGTGTCAGACTTCCCTATTACCAGCGATAATGCGAGAAGGCTTTGTTGGCTTCTGCCATCTTGTGCACGTTCTCGCGCTTCTTGATAGCTTCTCCTTCTCCTTTCGAGGCTGCGATAATCTCATCAGCAAGTTTCTTGGCCATCGGGGCTCCTTTCTTCGAACGAGCTGCATCGATGATCCAGCGCAGTGCGAGGAAAGTGCGGCGCTCAGGACGGACCTCACGCGGGACCTGGTAGTTTGCACCACCGACACGGCGTGAGCGGATCTCCATGAGTGGTCCTGCGTTGCGCAGTGCCGACTTGTAGGTCTCCATCGGATCTTCTACTTTGAGGGACTTCTTGATCTCTTCAAATGCGTCGTAGACGACCGCCTGCGCGATCGACTTCTTGCCTGAAAGCATGACGTAGTTCACAAGCGTCGAAACATCGAGCGACTTGTACATGAGGTCAGGCTTACGGATATTTCTATTTTTTACTGGTCTGCGCATAGTGTGTGATTCGACTGGTCTTTCCCGCAAGTCTGTCGGTACTCCAGTACGATATTAGTTCAGATAATGACTTGAATTACTTTTTGGCTTCAGCTTTCTTTGCGCCGTATAACGAGCGACCTTGCTGACGCTTCTCAACACCTGCGGCATCGAGGCGACCACGAACAATGGTATAGCGAAGTCCGACGTCTTTCACGCGACCACCGCGAACGATGACCACTGAGTGCTCCTGGAGCTTGTGACCCTCTCCCGGAATGTATGCGGTGATCTCCATGCCGTTAGTGAGGCGCACACGTGCAACCTTACGGATAGCAGAGTTTGGCTTACGAGGAGTCATGGTCGTAACCTTGGTACAGACACCGCGCTTGAAGGGTGAATTGTAGAAGATCGGACGATTCTGGATCGAATTGAAACCGCGTCCCATTGCAATTGCTTTGGATTTACGGCGTACGATCTTGCGATTGGTTTTTACTAATTGATTGATTGTTGGCATATGACGATTTAAGTAACCTCCATAAATTGGAAGTTAGTTGATATATCGAGATGTACTCGTTGCTGCTTCTCGGTTCAAGGCAGAAGATACACAGCCATGCATACCTTCATTTATTGCCTTTTGGATAACTCCCGCCAACATGGCGGGTGCAATTCGTTACCCCGGACCTTAAATCGAAAATCAGCAACGAGTACCGCATACTCTAATATAGATAACAGGAAAATGCAAATGTCCGACTAATCTTAGTTTCCGAGCAAAAAGCCTTGGATGAGATAGACGACAGGGACAATGTACGGCCACAAAAATATGGCGAAGAAGAAGAAAAATACCCAAGAATAACGTTCGAGGTAGTCACCAATGTAACGATAGCGGAGCGGCAGTGAGTTCAGCAGCACCTTAGAGCCGTCGAGTGGAGGGATCGGTATCAGATTGAATACCGCAAGTACAACATTCACGTGCACGATAATATAGATGATATCCTCAACAGCTGAAGTAAGAAATCGTGCAGCAAAATGGAGAAATACGGCGAAGAATATAGCTATTCCAAAGTTTGTCAGCGGTCCAGCAAGCGCAACCTTCGAGTCACCCCACTTTTGATCCTTCAGATTATAGGGGTTATAGGGAACCGGAATCGCCCAGCCAATGGAAAACCTTCCTGCAGTGATGATATAGGTACCAAGTGGCACAAGAAAAGATCCAAAAAGATCGAAATGCTTTACTGGATTAGCCGTCAGACGTCCCGCAAGCCTTGCCGTCGGGTCACCCAGGTATTGCGCCATATAGCCATGAGAAACCTCATGTGCCACAACAGAGAATATCAGGACCAGGATATAGAAAATAAATTGTATGACGTCTGCGTCTTGCATAGTAGTGACACTCATGATAGCATGCACGCTACAAATCCCAAATCTGTAAAGGCAGGGCGCGGGATATAACAAACGTATATGGCAACATCAAATATCTGCATCATTTGTTCAAAGGGAAGCCGCATGGCAGGCGGTTATTCGAACCGCATCCGCGCGACGAAATTCAACCCATCAGGCGATACCCGCAAGTACCCCAACCTCCAGTGGGTCGCACTCCCAAAGGCATCAGGTGGTGGTCGCATCAAGATCTGCACCCGCTGCATCAAGGGCAACAAGCACCTCGAACTCGCTAAAAAGTAGCACTAAGAGATTGCTCAGAAAAAACTCCCGGACAATGTCCTGGAGTTTTTTCTTATTTTCTGACGATATTTTTTCCGTCACTCGTAAAATCCATTGTCCCCTCTTTGAATGTGACGAGATATGGAATGCCCAGCTGCTCAAGTAAGTTCAGTACCTCTTTGTGAGGATGACCATAGCGATTATTGAGTCCAGCGGAGATGATAGCGATGTTCGGGTGGATCGCGCGCAGCCATATTTCGCTCGATGAAGTACGTGAGCCATGGTGACCGAGCTTCAAGATCTGTGAGTGCAGCTTGTCACCATCAAGCGAAACAACATATTCCTCTTCCTGCTGTGGCAGATCTCCCGATACAAGAAATGCAGTGTTGCCATAATGAATGCGCATGACGATAGACGCACTGTTGGTGTCCGCCCAGGGACCATCACTGTCCGGATAGAGAATATCCGCAATGACACCGTCGCCCATATCAATAGACATGCCTCGACGCGCGACGATGCGTTTGATGCCGAGCGTATTCGCTTGATGCTCAATATCGTCATACACACCATTGGTGGAACTTGCTCCTGGCTCCATCAGCACGTCTACCTTGTAGTGATCGAACACATCAGCAAATCCGCCAAGGTGATCCATGTCCGGATGAGAGAAGACCGCGACATCGATAGAGCGGTCGAAGAACGGCATTTCACTTGAGAGTGCACGCAGTACTGCACCTGTCGGAGGGCCGGCATCATAAAGCATCTGTGTACCATTCGGTGCCTGTATCAGCACCGCGTCACCTTGTCCCACATCCAGGAATGACACACGCAGTTCATGTCTCTGTCCGTGCAGGTATACCGAAAGAAGCAGCAGGTCAAAACATGCAAGGAGTGTGATGACCGTCATGAAAGGTCTGTGCTTTATCCATTGAAGCATCGCCGTGAGCATGTCATCAAAACTAGCCGAGGTAGGATCAATTTGCAACGGGTGCAAAAAAGCGAGGCGCCGAAGCGCCTCGCGGGGTTTCACTCTTTATCTTTCAGGGCATTACTCAGTACCTCGTCGGCGTATGAACAGCCGGGAATGGCAAACCTCGCCTGAGGAGCTCGAGAGGAAGAACGAGCGGTACGGAACTTCTTGAGATTATCCTTCCATCCTTCAACAAGCGAGAGTTTCTCGTCGTACTTCATGAAAGCGACGCTCTCGTACTTGGAATCTTTCGTGTTCGCAAGATCGTCGGCGACATGTCTCAGAAATTCTTGAAAGGTCATGACGTGATCGACGAGACCTTTCTCTTTGGCATCTACGGCGGCAAACCATGCTCCGCTTGTGACACCGCTCGGCTTCTTGGCCTCAGCACGCAGATCCTCGAGCGCATATCGCGGGCGACCTTTTCGCACCGCCGAAAGAAACTCCTCGAACAAGAGATCTACGGCACGCTTGTCGATCGCGTCGTCGGCTTTATTTGCCTTCTTCCATTGCCCGCCTGCATCTTTACGCGGGCCGGTCGAGATCACTTGCTCTTCGATACCAAACCTGCGTCCGAAGTTGTAGGTATTCATCCTTCGCACGATGACACCAATGTTGCCCACTTCGGCAACAGGATCGACAACGATCTGATTTGCCGCAAGCGAGATGAGGTAGGCGCCTGAATGGGACTGACGCGGAACATATGCATACACGGGAACGTTCATCGCGCCGGAAAAATCCTCAACGATGCGTTTGCTTTGCATGCTCGCATAAAAGTCACCACCACCGCTGTCAATGTAGAGCACGACTGCTGCGAGATTATGCTCGGTCTTCGCGAGCTCGAGTGCTTCATACAGATAGCGCGGAGTATTAGAGACTTCCTCGGGGCCGAGGGGGTCTCCGTCGATATCCCCCCTGATGGGGATGATGGCGACATGCGCTTCTCCCCTACCGTCTGTGCTGACGGGCAGAGTGCGAAAGATCGTCTGTTCAAGGCTAAGGCGGCGATCGGAGAACTGCGCGTACTGGAACCATGTCGCGCCACCGATAGAGAGGAGGAGCAGAAGCGAGATGAGGCGCCACCGCCTGCGCGATGCCTGAATGCGTTCAACCGCACTCGACAGAAGCGCGAACACTGCACGGCCTTCAGGGTGCTTGAGTTCGGTTTCGAACATTTCAAGAGAACCTATCAGTTTCCCAAGACGCGAGAAATGCCACCACGGGCGAGGAGAGTCATTCATTTCAGTTTCCCTTCATGACATGTGAATGAACATGGACGGTCGGGTCCACGGGGATGCGACATCTTTTTTTATCATAGAGGAATGTCCCGATTGCGCAACCCAAATGCGCTCAGGCGTAAATACGGTATACTGTGACGCATGGATATCGAATCAGTCATCATTGCAAGCAGCTACCTCGGGATATTTCTCCTGATGATAGCGAACGGGGCTGTGACATTTCCTTCGAGCCAGATCCTCTATATCATCGTCGGATACTTCATATCAATAGGAACAATTGCTTTCTTTCCCGCATCACTGATCGGCGCTGTCGGCAACACTATAGGTAATATCATTCTCTATGAACTCGTCAGGCGGCATGGGATACACTACCTGAAAAAATTCCAAGTATTCCGTGAGCAAGATATCAAGAAAGTCGAGATCGTGTTCCGCAAACGCGGACTGTGGTTTCTGTTCGTCGGGAAACTGCTCCCGGCAATAAAAGTATTTGTGCCGATACCTGCGGCAATGGGAAAGACGCATCGCGGACTATTCGCCTTCATCATGTTCGTGGCATCATGGCTTTGGTCGTGTATCTTCATCGCGATAGGATACACATTCGGAAAGAGTACCGAGGTATGGAAATCTTACGGCATTGTTCTTTTTATCATTGCCGCAGTCATCGTGTTCATCTTCTATCGCATGCTCAATTCAAAGGAGGTACTTCGGGAGCTTGAACTTGTGTCACCCGAACACGACGCTGCTCATACCAAATAGCACTGACGAGTAACACATAGAGTACGAGCGCTACTTTTGGAGTCACTGAAGTTACTGCCACCGATGCATACGGGATCTGTGAAGCGTAGTCGGCAACATTCAAGATCCAGGCAAGCAGTACGTACGCAGGGTATGCAGCGATAGCCCCGAGTGGTGGGAGGACAAGCGTCACCACAGCGGAGATGAAGCCGAGCAGCATAGTGAGTGGAATGACAGGAAGTACAATGAGATTCACCGGCAACGCGATGAGTGAGAACATGCCGGTCTGAGAGAGAAGGAGCGGCAAGACCATCACCTGCGTTGCGAGCGTCGAGACGAACACCTCTCTCGGAATCGGCATTTTTTTGAACAGTGTCGTGTGTCTGTCCACGATCGGCGAAATATAGATAAGCCCGAGCGACGCCAAGAATGAAAGTTGAAATGAAGGATCGTAGAGCAGGATGCTCGGATTCTGAAGCACCATCAGTGCACCGGCAAGGAGGAGTGCACGTCCCATATCGAAATTACGCCCAGTTGCTTTCGCAAGAAGTACTAGCACCGCCATGATAGCAGCACGCATCACCGTCGCTCCACCGCCGGTCATGATAGCAAAGAGTACGATGCCGATACTACCCACACTAAGACTTCCATAAAATCCGAGGAAGCGGAATGCAACCACTAACCATTCGGAGACGAGTGTCATGTTGTATCCCGAGAGCACGATGATATGAATGATGCCCGCAGTCCTGAATTTATCCAGCCATGCCGCACCAAGCGATTGCTTGCCACCCAAGAGTAGTCCCGAGAGGAGTGCGCTGTGTGGGGCCGGAAGTGCATACCCTATAGCTCCTACGAACTTCGCTTTGATGGAAAATAATACTCCAGCAACACGGCTCGCCTTCCCTTCTCCAACTTTATGCATCTTTGGAAAGAGCATCTGATAACGAATGTCCTTTGAGCGCAGGTATGACGGATAGTCGAATACTCTGCCGTCTTTCTCGGTGAATACTTCCGGATGTTTCACTATCCCGGTGAGAACTATTTCATCTCCGTAGGCAAACGCCGGGAAACGCGGAGCAATAATAAGCGCAGTGCCAACAACCTGGCGAGTCGAGCTCCCCTCTCGTATGTTGGAAAAAGTGATGGTGAGATGGACATTTCCTTCGCGCACGTCAGGCTCGTCAGTCACCACGCCCTTGTACTCGTGCACTGCACCGAGACTTGATTCAAGTGCAGGATCGAGCGGAGCCATGTCCCAAAGCACAAAGCGATACATGCCGCCACTTAGTCCAATACACAGAACGGTGATGAGGAGCATGCGTAGCGAACGCGCTTTCCATGCAGAGAACGCAGCTGATGCGCCGACCAGGAATATGCAACCGATCAGTACTATTTCAATATGAAAAACACTCGCGAGAAATACTCCCGCCAAAAACGCGACAAGAAAGATCGGCGCAATTTGAGACAAGCGGGCAAAGCGGCTCATGCCGGTTAATCTATAGATTCCCCTTCCACTTGGCAACCAGTTCTTCTTCTTCGGCTTTTGAAGCTACTTTCTGAAATCTTGCCTTCTTTCCTTTCACGCGCGCTTCGCACTCCGCCCAAGCCTTGTGCACGATTACTTTTCCATCAACAAGGCTGACGTACGAGTATGCCTTTATCTTTGCACGCTCCTTCCCGGCTTTGCGTTTCTTGAGTGCATCTTCATCGATACTGATATTTAAAATGTCTATCGCGTAATCTCCGATCGCTCCGTCAAAAAGTCCCGGCTCATCTTCTTTTGCATAACCTGTCGCTATTGCATCACAGCGTTCATTACCCACAATACCTGAATGCCCGGGTACATGCTTCCATACTATGGTCCCGAATTTCTGCCTGTCTTCAAGAAGAGGAAGGATCAATTCCCAAAGATCGCGATTTTCAACGTCTTTCTTTTGCATCGTCTGCCAATTGCGACGTTTCCATCCTTCGGCCCACTGTGTGGATCCCATGTGCGCGTATTTCGAATCAGTGAAGATAGTGAGGTCTCCAGATTCTTCTTCGAGACGCTTCAGGCCTTCAATAAGCCCGGTGAGTTCCATGCGGTTGTTGGTGGTATGTCTCTCGGATCCTCCAAGCTCAACGACATGCTTCTTGTTCAGTACGACCACGGTGCCCCAACCGCCAGGCCCTGGGTTACCGAGCGAACTTCCGTCTGCAAAAAGTAGGTGTCCGTCAAAATCTTCCATATCTTATTATAGAGAGATGATATCACGAAATGTTTACGATACGCAGTCGCAGCTCCGAGCGACCGCGGAAATGTGACTGTTCGAATGTTGCCGCAAGAGTGATGCGTGCACCATTTTGAATGTCTGCATGCTTAAAAGTATTTGGGTTCATGAAAAATCCCATTGCCGTAACAGCATCCCCTGTCTCGCTATTATGGAAGATCAACTTCATATGCTCTCTGCCTTTTCCGAACTGTTCCACTTTTGAGATCTCAACGTTCTCGAACTTGAATAACGGACGCGGATTGCCGACCCCGAACGGAGCGAGCCGGTCTATAGCTTGGAATACTTCGCGGTTCACATCTTCAATATCAAGCACGCTGTCGATGTCGCTGTTCGCAGTAGATTTTTCTTTCTTTTCAACTTTTGCATGCGCATCAACAAGTGCCGATTCGAGGAAATGGATCGACTCATCACTGATCGAAAAGCCGCCGGAAAATTCATGACCGCCGCGATCAATGAGCACTCCCTCGCGTACTGCCATCATAAGATCAAACACGCTCACTCTACCGTCCGAGCGGCATGAACCTTTGATTACCTGTGATCCCTCCTTTCCCCAGACGAATGCCGGGCGATCGTATGTCTCAGCGAGTTTGTTTGCGACAATGCCTGCGACGCCGACTCTCCATTTCACATTGCCGACGACTATCACTTCGCGCAGTTCACGTTTGCCGACGAGATGCACCGCTTCCTTCACCATGCGCGCAACTTCGCTCTTGCGTTCGACATTCAGTGCGGCAAGGTGCGCGGCAAGTGAATTCGCAGTACTGACATCACGCGTCGATAGCAGTTCGAATGCGCGAAGCGGCACATCCATACGTGACGCGGCATTGATGCGCGGTCCAATGGTGAATCCCACGTCTTCCTCAGTGAGATAACGTTGGTCAGTGCCCGCTTCCTTAAGGAGCGCGAGAAGCCCCGGGCGCGGCGACTTGCGCAAGACCTTGAGTCCGTAGTATGCGAGCATGCGATTTTCATTTTGGAGCGGCACCATGTCTGCAATGGTCGAGAGTCCCGCCATGTCGAGGAGCCACTTCTCCCAACCGGAAGGAATATCACCGAACTTCCTTTCTTTCTTTCCACGCATGAGTATTGCCTGTGCAAGTTTGAACGCGACACCTGCTCCGCACAACATATTGTCGGGATAGGTATCGCCTTCTTGTTTTGAGTTGAGCACCGCGTAGGCAGGAGGGAGATTTGCGGGAGGAAGATGATGATCAGTGACGATGACATCAATACCAAGTGACTGCGCCATTTCAACTTCAGCAAAGTCGGAGATCCCGCAGTCGACGGTAATAATCAGATCGACTTTTTCTTTTGCGAACTTTGCGATAGCTTCTTTGTTGAGTCCATACCCTTCGTGATGACGGTGTGGAATATAATTTGAGAACTTCGTGACACCTATCTTTTCGAATAAGTCGTGTAGTATGACCGAGCCGGGAATTCCATCACAATCATAGTCCCCATAAATGACAATGCGCTCACTGCCGCGGATAGCAGTGAAGATGCGGTCGACTGCGCGCTCCATATTCAGAATGAGAAACGGGTCATAACTGTCACGCTCATAGTCAGGGTTCAAAAACCTCTCCTGAGCCTGAGGATCTTCGATTCCCCTATTCTTAAGGAGGAGTTCAGTGATAGGGTGGAGCGTTTCCTTGTGTTTCATAGGGACAATACTACCATGAGCGCCGTTTGCTATATATAATAGAGAGACCATTACACTCTAATCCACACACATGTCACTATTTGGACCACCAAAACCGGGCGGCATCACGAAGGAAGAACTTATGTTCGTGCGCGGCGAACTCATGAATGCATCATTTGGCCACGGTGCAGAAAAGCTCACTGAGCGACAGGTCGACGAGATCATCGAAGATCTTACTATGGCAATGGACCCGGATACTGCGCAGGATATCAAGTATGGCTGGGCACAGGTAAGCGCAGCGGAAGCAGCTGAGATCGAAGCTGAGGCCGCGAACAATAAGGGATTAAAGTACACCGCGCCACAAGTCGCACACATTCATCAGGTGCTCGCAAAATATCTTGCTATCGATAAACATAAATCATTCATATGAACACTGCATCAAGTGACTGTTTGTTTTGCAAGATCATTTCAGGGCAATTACCCTGCGAGAAGGTATATGAGGATGAAGACACCTTCGCACTACTCGATATCCACCCGATCAATCGTGGCCATACACTCGTCGTACCAAAAGTACACCATGAAAATATGTATGACACCCCACCGGAGATATTTGCAAAAGTGATGAAGACGGCGCAGCTGCTGTCATCGAAGATCAAAGATGCGGTCGGTGCACAAGGGATAAATATCGGCATCAACAATGATGCAGTAGCCGGACAACTCGTATTCCATCTGCATGTACACATCATTCCGCGCTTTGAGGGAGATGGTCACGGCTCCTGGCACGGCAACCCCTATCAAGACGGCGAAATATCATCGATCGGCGATATCATTGCTCAGGAGTTCAAGTAGTGCATTCTTGCGTCATCAGCTCGCGCAACCGTCGATTCACATCGACCGGCTTTCCATTCTCCTTGATGAATTCGTACATACCGAGGATCATCTTTTGAATATCGCTGTGACGGACCTCGATCACCAGCTGATCCTTGAGTGCAAGCAGATACAGCGTGTCATTGAACGCGAAGATCTGCCCGGAATGCTGAAAATATTTTTTGTCTATATATACACTCGATGCAGTCCTCCCTTCATACTCTTTTGCCCAGGCATTCCCCATTGCTTTGTAGTGCTCTTCGATCCAATGAGAAGGAGCGACCAGCTCGGCAATAATACTATTGCGCTTCACCATACGATTGAACTCGTGAATATCATCAGTAGAGAGCACGGTGAGCCAGCCCTCATCAAGTAGACTTGGTGAGAAATCAGAGAGTCCGAGGAATCGTTCATTCTTTCTTCCCTTGATCATTTCCATGATCACCTTTTTCACTGCCACTTTTCCGCGATGCACCGTGATCACACTGTCGCTTACCCCATGCATTTCTTCGCTTCCGTCACTAAACTTGAGTAGCACCTTCTTCGTTTCATAGAGTGTGTCCGCAAGCTCCTTATCACTTACCATCTTCCATGACTTCTTTCCTCCATTGATACGCGATTCTACTAATCCTCTCTTTTTGAGTTTTTTGCATATGTCATACACCGCAGGACGGCTCACCTTGGTGTGTCGCATAATCTCAAGCGGTGTATCCTGTCCAGCTTGTAGTGCCAGTAAGACCTTCTCTTCTTTTACGGAGAGATCGAGAATCTTCAATTTTTCACGTAATTCCATGTCTCTAGTATACCCATTTTATATTTATTGTAAAGTTTTACTGACATATATAATTAATAAAATAATCAATATGTATATAGTTTTTCATTGATTTTATATTTAATACAACACTATTTTTTACTGTCAATACAATATTTGTCATACTGTCATCAGTAAGAAAACGTACTTTTAAACCAACCGGGTCGCAACCATATATAGCGAGAAAGGAGGTGAAAACTATGTTGGAACTTGCATCCAATAGCGGTTCGCGTGGCGCCAAGCGCGCGCAGCCGCAACCCCGTAAGCGCTAGCGCGCCCGGGTCTCGCAAAGGCGAGCAGGGTTCACAGACTACCCTGTCAATAAAACTGTTTAGAAGGCATCGTCCTTTCAAAAAAACTGCCGATGTGCAGATACATGCATCACACATCGGCATCTTCATTGAGAACTTGAACAATCGAGTTCTCATCGAGAAGTTCTTTGAATCTATTTAAAATCTGCTTATTGCAGTTTCCTTGGTTGGTGGATATGTCGTCCTGATATATACGGACGACGTACCCATCAACCAAAGGAGATCATCATGACTGCAGCAGCAAACACCTGGGCGCGGGTAGCGCTCGACGGCAAAGAAGACAGCGGGGTTCTCCGGCATATGCTGAATGAACAACCCCGACTGCTCTCAGTCGTCTTTGAGCGGACATGCAACCTGTCCTGCAGGCATTGCGTTTACCCCGACGCGAAGTCGTCGGCGAGCTTGTCAAAACAAGCGAAGCTTCACGACACGGTCGTGAACGCGGTAAGGCAAATGCCGGCGGACAGTAGCATGATCCACGTCGGAAGGATCTTCCGCCCTGAGCATCTTCGGACACTCAAGGCGGCTCGCCTGGCGCGAAGCGATATGGGTATCGGGATGATCGACAACGGCTCCTTCGGGAAGCACGTACCACTCATCCGCGATGGCGCGTTCCGATTCGACTGGCTGGATATCAGCGTCGACGGAAACGAGCAAGCCCATAACGTGCAGCGTCAGAATGCCAAGGCATACGCCGTGGCTCGCGAGGGGATCCGTCTCGGGAGGGAAGTTGCCGACAAGGTGACTTCGCTCATGACACTGACGAGCCTCAACTACTCCACGGTGCGTGAAGTAGGAGAGTCGCTCTTGGTGTCCGGAGAAGTGGATGAATACCACTTCACGCCGATGACTCCGTATCGACCGGTGAATATGCCAATCGAGATGAGTCCGGCGGACTTCCGCGTAGCATTTGAGCAGATCGCTCAACTTACCTCTCTCGAGCCCGGTAAAGTCTTCTTGCGACTGTATCGCATACAAGACATTATCAAGCTCGCCGAAGCGGTAGGCCACCAAAAAGTGTGGAATGCTATGGACCAAGGACTCGTAGACCTCGGAAGAATCATCTTCTACATCGACAACGTTGAAGTGACGTACTATCCTCTCTCGATCTGGCCACAAGAAGAAGTGGTGATCGATGCAGATGGTGTGTACCGCTTTGCGGGTTCGGTGCAGTACAGTTTGGAAGAGTACCGTAACGGGGAAAACCAAGCTGGAAAGATGATCGACCACTATACCTCGAATCAGCTTGATGCTGAGAGCAACCTTTTACGTGAGTACAAGGCTGCGGCGAGGAAATGGTGGCTCTTCCATGGGAAGCGATACCTTGGCGAGGAAGTCTCCGAACTGAGACGGATTCGATCCATCGACGACCACAGACCTTATACGAACGACTGCGGTATATAAATCAATAAGGGTGGTCAACTCGAGGACCAACATGATGTGTGTCGCCCGTAGAACGGCTGGTGCACATGATGGGCTCCGGACATACAGACAGAAACCGGAGACAAACGCTTTTGTAGTGGATACGCGTGAACCACTCGTCCGCCCGAACGTGATCGGTGCACAAGGCAGGTTGAGCTACGCTCCCTGCCTTTTTCTTTTGAGACCCAGATTCGCTCCTGCATGAAAGAAGGTACTCTGCTACTCCTCAAGTTATTTTCGATGCTATCCGAGGCGACAAGGCGAGGTGTCCATGAGGCGCACTCTGAGTGCGGTGATTGGACCCGACGTCGCAGTCAACGATGGAGAGCGCGAAAATTACTTGAGGAGCGCTTCGATGCCAGGGAGGGTTTCATTGGCAAGATAATCCAACATCGCGCCGCCACCGGTCGAGACAAAAGAGAATTTATCAATCGCTCCCATGTCATTGATGAGTGCGACCGTATCGCCGCCGCCGATAATAGAAGTAGCGCGACTGCCGGCAATCAAGTCGAGTAGTTCTTTTGTGCCGTCAGTGAATCCTTCTTCGTAGAATCCCAGTGGCCCGTTCCAGACGATCAGTTTTGCTTCGCCCACTATTTGACTAAGCCCCTTCACGGTATCCGCACCCACATCGACGATCATATCTGCCGGAGTGACTGCATCGAGTGCCTTATTTGCTCTGCCTCCGTCATTCTTGACCACTACATCCTTCGGGATGATGAGTTTTGGATTTGTCGCATATGCATCTAATCCTTCGAGTTCATCTTTGTCATAAATTGAGGTACCTATTTCATGCCCTTGTACTTTGTAAAAATTGTTCACGATAGTCCCGCCCAAAAACACATGATCGGCGACATTCAAAAATTTCTTTAGGAGTGGCATCTTGGTCGAGATCTTCGCACCACCAAGAATGAACAGGAACGGATGCTCGGGATTGAATGCGAGCGCCAAACGTGTGATCTCTTGTTCGAGGCGGATACCGGTGAAGTGCGGAAGGAGTGCAGGGACCCCGACCACCGAGGCGTGGGCACGATGCGAGACTGAGAATGCGTCGTTCACATACATATCTCCTAGTGATGCGAGGTACTTCGAGAACTCCGGGTCGTTATTTTCCTCTCCTGTATCATGACGCAGATTCTCCAAGAGGACGACATCGCTGTCCTGCATCTCAGTCGTGATGCGCACATTATCATCGCTACGCAGTTTGGAGAGAAAGGTGGTCGGGAAGATCTTATTCAAATATTCTGCGATCGGTGCGAGTGTGTCTTCAGGCTTACCCTTACCGATGTGACTAATGAGAACGAGGCGTGCCCCCGCATCACGCAGAAAGTTGATGGTTGAAAGAGACTCCTTGATCCGGTAATCATCTCTGATCTCACTGCCTTCGAGTGGGACATTGAAATCGAGCCGCACCACCACACGCTTGCCCTTGAACGACTCTTTGTGGTCTGCCATCAGCGGAAGTTGTGCCATGTTATTTGATCTTATTTGCTAATTTCATGATTGCACCGAATTTCTCTTTATCGAGACTGATGCGTCCGACCAGTAGTCCGTCTGCACCGCCGTCTTTCAAAAACCCCTCGGCATTCTTCTCATCCACCGAACCTCCGTAGAGAATGGGGACCTTAAATCCTGCGATCTTACCGAACTGATCAACTAGATGACGTTTGATAAGGATACTCATTTCGTGGAAATCCGATGAGGTTGCAGGTCGTACTGCATTCTTGCCTATCGCCCAGATAGGTTCGTAGGCAATGACCAGGCGCTTTGATTCGGTCTTCGGAAAATCAGCGAGCGATCTACGGAGCTGCTCTTTTACTTCATTAAAATACGAGCCTGCTTCATCGCGCGAGCGCTCTCCGACACACAGGATAACGGTAAGTTTGTTTTTATTTACCTGTATCGCTTTTTTTGCGATAACTTCATCGGTCTCGCCGAGTGCGCGACGCTCCGAATGACCGAGAATGACGTAATTGGCACCGACCGAGCGGATCTGCGGCGGGGCTATCTCTCCGGTGCGTGCACCTTCATCTTCATAGAATGCATTCTGTGCGCCTATTTCGATCGAGCGCTTTCCTTTTTCTAGTTTTGCGATCGGCTCGACAAAGAGACTCGGTGGACACACCACCATCTTTGCGTGAGTAAGACCTTTGACCGACTTACGATGAGCGGCAAAGATCGCTTTCGCTTCGAGTAATGTCTGCGGGAACATTTTCCAATTTCCTACGATAAGTTTCATGAAAGTATTATATCAAACTCCTTCAAATACCACCCTGTGATAAACTTTCGATTTTGAATACCACAGAACGCTCATGACTCCAAATTTGGATGAAATCTGAGGCGACAAGGGTACGATGTCCCCGAAATGTATTCATATACATTGACGGGACTCGGAGCCGCAGTCAACGAAAGAGTTCGCCAAATTTGGAGTCATGACTAGATCTCGTCCCAAGAGACTATCTGATACTGGGAAGTAGTCGGAGGAAACGAAGGTGGTGGACCATAGAGAAGATTGGAGTCGTAGATATAGGTACGCGAAGTGTTGTACCCGGATGCACCGCCACCACAACCGGAATTGAGGTTTCCGTACGCATATCTCTGATTCGAGGCGAACATTCCATACAACGTCAGATTCGATTGATTTTGGTTCGTACCACAACCCTGATAGTTGTAACGACTGACGCGGCCATTCTGCGCAATGATCGCAGCGTCGATGCGCTGAGTATCCTGACTATTGAGCCCGATCCAAAAATTATCCTGCGCAATAAGGCCGATGACGTCCGTCCCGTCATAATACGTGTAGAGGAGGTTATCGTTGACAATGATATTCTTGCGTACTCCGACATCGGGGAGTACTGCCGCAACAATAGTGATACGCGCACCGTTTATTTGTCCGTCTACCCAAATATTATCCGATGCGAAGATCACACCATTCGCAGGGAATGACACATTTGATGCGATGAGTGTTTGAGCGCCGATACTCCATAGCGAATTTGCCACAGTACCGCATCCGTTCCACCAATCACTTCCCGTGCATCCGCCGACCACCGATTGAGCTGTCACATTATAAATATCAAATTTATTGGTGGTCTTAAGGACAAGATGATACCCGATGCCTCCCGCAGAGGGGCCATAATAAATTCCACTTGCTATCGCATCAGCCTTCAGTTGTGCAAGGTCTGCAGTGATACCCGAAAAGTCGACGGCAGGCACTCCTACTTGTCTGCCGGCGGTGAAAACAGGTGTGACGGAGACAAATGCGGTATTCGGTACAGGATCACCGGTCGTATACACTCCCCACTGCGTTGTCCCTCCAGTCGTCGTCGAGTTGAATGTGGTCTTCGCACTGGTGACCGTATTCGAGGCTGACCCACTCACAAAATAGATACCACCGTTCGAGTGGAGCGGTCCGACGATATTCGCACCGATAGAGAGATCTGAGTTTGAGACCACTGCATACTTTGCAAATGACGGCTTCGCAAGCTTCACTTGTATTGTGCGTCCGATGGTCGAGTCAGTTACGACTTTGCCTGTCGATTTGACAGTAACGAGCGTTGAGCCAAGTGTGGGGGGTGTGACCGTAAGCGTAAATGTCCCAAGCTTATTGCCTTGCTTATCGAAGTAGTCATGCACATACGGACCCGAAGTTGCAGTACCATCTTGATAGTCTGCCGATGCATGTGCAAGATGCCAGCGATAATAGTCGACACCGGCTTCCGCTATCTGTATCGCCTGAGCCCGATACTCACTATGACGTGACGCGCGCATCGACATCATTCCCCATCCAATAAAACCGGAGAGGATGATGATACCGATAGTCATGAATGCGATCACTTGAATAAGAATGCTTCCCGACTCGGGATGCGCACTCGGAAGATCACGTTCTCGGATCGACCTCACGATGGATGGCAAGTACTTCATGGATCTCATAGGTTATCTTTAAGATTTCGTAGCGTTGCTTGTGTCATGTACGTTTGCATGACCGGTGAACGGATACCGTTCGGATTCACCGTGAGTTGCATCTTCACGAGTCGGACGAGCGGAATATTGATCGGAGAAGGTAGCGGGTCAGTCGAAGATGAGGTGAAGCCATCATATCCGGTGTCATAATAGATAAAAATGGGAGACGATGTCGCATTTGAGATATCGTTCACGATCACCGAGATCTTCTCATTCGCCTGGTTATACACCGTGCCCGTCGGCTTAGTCACTCCCTTCCGTAATGTCGACGACGCAAGAAAATATCGTATTTGCTCGATCGATCCGTCGGTGTCAACGTTTGCATAGAACATGAAGGTTGAGGAGCTGGTGGTCGCAATAGCGTATGCTCCCGCAGCGGACGCAGTCGCCGAGCGTACATCGGTAGTGAACATGGCAAGTGCTTTTCTCACTTGCTGCTCCTCGCGCAGCTCACTTTGCACCACCTTTGTATTCATGATCACACTGCGCTGGAATGCGACCACACCAAGCGCAATGATGGTCATGACCGCAATACCAATGACCGCCTCAATGAGAGTGAAGCCTGCATGTGACTGCGGGATAGCGAGGCCGTTTCTTTCACATGACCGTCTTTCAAATAACATAGACTTATTTTACTTTATATCCAGCTCTTCTGCATGCAGTAACCAGCACAACTAGGGGCCGATGGTTTCTTGCACTTCTTGCCACTGAGTTGCAGCGCTCACCGCCACTGTATCTGTCACGGTGGTATAACCGCTCTTTGTAACCGTAATATTATAGGTTCCATTTGCAAGTCCCTGGAACAAAACTTGTCCGGGTGGAACACAATTCGATGTGAAGGTGAACTGAATATCTGAGACCGTAGGAGTGAGGGTCGACGATGCGGTCGAGAGAAGCATTTTGTAACGTAAGTAACGATTTCCGTTATTGACCGCAGATATATCGGTTGTGGTGGAATTATAGTATGTCGCACTGGTACCGTCGGGACCAAGATAGGTCCACGAGCTGGTCGAATTACCGGTGGCGATCTGGAACTGCACCGGTGTTGCACCGACGGCGACCGGCTGTCCTGAAGGATTGTATGTGAACTGATAAAAGTTACTTACTGAACCGCTGTCAAAAGCGGAAGAATACAGTGTCCCGAATGCAGGATATGCACTGAAAATATTTTGAAGCTTCACATTGCCGGGAGAAGACGCCACGTCGATATTGGTATCATCATTGTTATACCTATTGGATACGATGAAATCAGTCTGCCCTCCGCCTCCCGACCAGTCAGTCTGACTGAGGAATCCGCGCCCGGTCATCTGCGTTGTCGAAGCGCCGCCTTTTTCAAGAGTGACAGAGGCACCACTCACCGGAAGACCGGTTGCGACATCTTTTACTGTTATTAACACTGCGGGATCGCTCTTTGGCATCATCACGAGCTGCACGTTCTGTGTAGCGCCGGGTGTGACAGAGAGAGGTTGTAGCGGCATCACTCCTGCAAGATCGTACGCACTCGACGTCGCAGCAAGTGTGTAGTTGTCCCACTCGATATTATTCAGTGAGAGAAGTCCTGATGCGTCCGTCTTCATATATTTGTCATACTTGAGCACATTTGGTGTCGTCGCGATCAATTTTGCGCCGTTCATGTGTAGATTAACATTCGGAATAGCAGCACAAAGCGGAGAGACACTCGAGAAATTGAGTGTCGCACTACGGTCAATTGAGAGAGTGACCTGTGTGACGGTTTGCACCGCAACGGTGGGGTCAGTAATGACCGGATTCGCAGTAGTGGCAGTACGTGCATACGATTGTGCAGAGGAATAACCGGCCTTCCCGACCATCACACGATACGACTCAAAGCCCGGAGGAGCATCGACAAGCTGGAGCATCCCTGACGTTGCAGTCAGATCACTCACACTGACACTGGGACTGCTCGAGGTACTGACAACGACCACGTTAGCACCCTGCACACCAAGCCCACTTGCATCAATTACTTTTACGAACAACGAGCCGTTCGTCGACGATCCCTCAAGACTTTTTGGACCGACCCAAGTCGTGAGTATGAGCGGACGGAAATTCACACAAGTGATACAGGTAAGATCTATCTCAACAAGTTTACTGTCTGCCGGCGACAAGTCATTTGGGGAGCCGCCTGCTGTTCCGTCGAACGGCTGATCGATATTGCGCACTGAAGTAGTCGCAATGAATGTCATCCCTCCGCGCTGGAGCGTCTGCACCTGGCGCAGTGACCCCGATGGGATGCCGCCGATAGTTCCAACTGAGTTGAACGGGAGATTGCGTGCGAGCTCAAACTGCTCTTCAGCAAGCGCCACCCCATTGATACGCGCCTGTGCCGCACGAGCCACAATAAATACCCGCGAATAGGTACTGTAGAGCATGAGCGAAACTGCAGCAAACAGGGCAATGCCGATAACCGTCTCAATGTACGTCAGCCCGCTTTTTTTATTGTATTGTAAAAAAAAATTCATGTGACTTATATCGAGCTTATTTTTGGGGGATAGTAGAGCGATAGTATGGTTTCCGCAATGACGTTCACTTTTGGAATGCAGTCCGAAATTCTGGACAGATTCGGTGTTCGAGAGGCTGTATGAGCGATACTGCCTCCGAATCCGAAGCGGGAAGAATGAGGAATGCGTCCAAAATGGACGTCATATATTCTGCATGAGGGAGTACATAGGCGTAATCATCGCCACCGCAAAAATACCCACGAACACCGCAATGATGGCCATCAGTAGCGGCTCGATGAGCTTTGACATATCTTCAGTGGCCTGATCAACCTCCTCTTCGTAGAACACCGCGATCTTCAGAAGCATCGATGACAGTTGTCCCGTTTCCTCTCCCACCTCCATCATATCGCCGACCATGACCGGATATATCTCGTTATTATCAATGAAGATCTTTGAGAGCGGGACTCCTTTTTGTACGTTCTCTTTTGCCTGCTCAAGTGTCGTCTTGTAAAAAATGTTTGCGACCACATCCTTGGTAATATCGAGTGCATGTACGATGTCGACACCGGCGGAGATGAGTGATGACAGCGTGCGCGTAACGAGCGCCGAATTGAATTCTTTGGCAAGTTTGCCGAATATCGGGGAGCGAAGCGCAGTCCAGGTGACCCAGTAATTACCGAACGGAGTCCCCTTGAAATACCAGAATGATCCTCCAAGTACCGAGACGAAGAGGAGTGCCAGCAAACTGTCATTTTGAAGGAAATCACTGATACCGATGACCAGTGCGGTAAGTGGTGGTAGCGTTGCCCCCGCTTCACGGAATGACGCAGCAAGCCCCGGCACCACATAGATCATCATGAGTACTCCGACCACACACATCACAAGGATCACCATGGCGGGGTACATCATCGCACCTTTCACTTTTTTCTTGATGGTATAGGTCTTTTCCATCTGTCCGCCGACGACATTGAGGGCCTCGACGAGTCCTCCTGACTCTTCCCCTGCGCGCACCATTGAGACGAACACCGGTTCGTAGATCTTTGGAAATTTTTCCATTGCATCAGAAAGCGCGGTTCCCTTATTGATATCATCGATGACCGAGCGCAATACTTCACGGAATTTCGGGTTCTGTGTTTGTTTAAGAAAAATAGCAAGTGCGCGCGAAAGCGGAAGTCCTGCTTGGATCATGGTCGCGAGGTTGCGTGCAAACAATATTTTTTCACGCAGATCAACGCGAGAGAGGTAGGCATTGATCTTGTCCATATTGAAGGACTTTTCAGTGATCTCGGTAGCAGTGAGAAGCAGCTGTCCTTCAGACTTGATATTTTTTGCAAGCTCGAATTTATCCGCAGCTTCTGCAGTGCCTTCCATCTCAGCTCCGGTCGCGAGGAGCTGTGCTTTATATGTGTACTTGGGCATACCTTGCTCTATTATATAGAGAGAACAAAAAGAAAGAAATGGTGTCTATCCATGTGCTTCGCTAACCGTAAAGGTAGTGAAACAAAGTCTCAGAGAGCACACTGCAAAGAGCGACGAAGAGGAGAAAAGCACTTATGGCATCAAAAAAGAAGTTCTGCCTCCAGTCATCATAGTATCCAAGCACATCCGGGTCATACAGTTGGTAGAATTTTTTCTCGCTGAAGTACAGGACCAAGGCGTGCGGCGTGCGTGCATCAGCCAGAGTGAGCGTGTATGCAAATAGTCCATAAACGAAACGTACAAGCGGAGTAATGAAAAAGAATGCGCCCGCAACCTCCCTCATGAGCTCGGTCATTGTGCTTGCATGGTCGATGAGTGAACTCATGAGTGCCATGTGCTCGGGCACATTTTGTTTATACACATACTCCGTGAGCGCTGAGGCAGCCCTACGTTCTCTGGTGTTTGCCCAGATGCGCAGCGCAAGAAGTGCACAGACGCTTGAGAACCATATGATCATGATTATATTGTAGCAAATTTTAAATGATGGCCTTCACAGAAAACCCTAGACGCCTCCTTGAGGTTCGTCATCTCTTACAGAGACTGTCCACTCATTGGGTCTTTTGTTTCACTATGTTCACAAAAGTCCTCAATGAGTCTTGCTACATGGCCCCATGTGAATGGGTTCCCATAAGCCATGTCTCACCCCGCGCGGCTTAAGCCGCTCAGGTAATCACTCGCTCACAACTCGGAAGACCTCTTCGATGCTCGTCATTCCCTGAGCGGCCTGGAAGATGCCGTCTTCGAGCATAGTGAGCATGCCTTCTTTGCGTGCTTGGTCTTCTATTTTTGCAGCCGGAGCATTTGTCAGCGCTAGTTCACGCACCGCAGATGTCATCATCAAGACCTCATGAATACCGATACGCCCCTTATATCCTTCTTCACATTCGGGCGATGACTTCGGCTTATAGAACGGGATGCTTTCCCATGTTGCATCTTTTCCAACGACTCCCTCTTCTTTAAGTGAGCTGAGGATGCGACCCATGTTCGCCTTCTTTTCAAGTGCTTCTATTTCTCCCTTCGTGAGATTGTATCTTTCTTTTGTGGCGCACAACTTGCGCACCAGGCGTTGTGCGATGATGACATTCACGGTCGAGATGATGAGAAAAGGTTCCGCACCCATGTCGATAAAACGCGGGATCGCACCGGCGGCAGAATTTGTGTGGAGCGTCGAGAGCACGAGGTGCCCGGTGAGTGCGGCATTGATACCTAAGGACGCGGTCTCGCCGTCACGGATCTCTCCGACCATGATGATGTCCGGATCCTGACGCAAGAGCGCACGTAGCCCCATTGCAAAAGTCAGACTTATTTCCGGCTTCACCTGTGTCTGATTGATTCGCGGCATCTGATACTCGACAGGGTCTTCGATGGTCGAGATATTCACATCAGGAGTATTCAGAATATCAAGCATGGTATAGAGCGTCGTGGTTTTACCGCTACCAGTAGGTCCGGTGGCGAGGATCATGCCGACATGCTGTTTCATTGCCTGATGCAGTGCTTCGAGTCCCTGTCCATGAAATCCAAGCGCCTCGAGGGTGAAGCCGCCGGATGACTCGCGCAAAAGACGCATGACGGTCTTTTCACCATGGTGGGTCGGGAGTGTTGAGACACGGAAGGACACCTTCTCGTTGTTCAGCTGAATTTTGAAACGTCCGTCTTGTGGCAAACGCTTCTCATCGAGCTTGAGGTTCGAAAGGACCTTGATGCGCGCAGTGATACCCGGTGCGGAATCTCGAGGGAGCACCATCGCGTCGTGAAGGATACCGTCGATGCGGTAACGCACCAGGAGTTGGTTTTCCATCGGCTCGATATGGATATCCGACGCGTTCTGAATGATCGCATGATTGAGCAGTGTGTCGACAATGCGCACGACCGGGAGATCTTCAGCGAGTTTCTTGAGATCTTTCTCCGACGCCGGATTATCGTCATCATCCTTGAGCATCTGAATGGTCTTTGCTTCTTCCTGAATGATATCTCCGAATTCAGCTTTGAGTGATTTTTGATATTGAAGGAGTGCTCCTTTCACCGACTCCTGATCAGTAAGACGAGTTTGGATACGAAGGCCTACCTTCTTGCGCACGAAGTCTATCGCTTCAAGATCATCCACATCGAGCATTGCCACTTCGAGGCCGGAGTCGGTCTTACGAAATGCGACAATATTATGTTTGCGTGCGATCGGTTCCGGAATAAGCGAAAGGATACCGAAGTCAATTTTCTGACCCTTGAGGTCAACAAACGGTATACCGAGAATATACGCCTGGACGCGGCGCAGATCGTCTGCTGAGATCTTGCCCTGTTTTACAAGGATGGTACCGACGTCTCCGCCTTCTTTTTCGGCATCTTTTTCAGCAGCAGTAACCTCGGCACGCGTAGCGAGGCCCGAGTCGAGAATGAATTTCTTGAGTTTGCTTTCCTGTACGAGCATATAAAATAACTTCCTCTATTATATGTGTTCTGTCCGTTAGATAAAAGGCCTCTGTACAGCCCTCTCGAAGATAGCTCACTTCATTGACTCATCATGTTAACTCTGATACTATAAGTGAGTTAAACAGGTTACCTAGATGGTACCCTGGATTATTTTTTATTTTGGAGATTTTAACTGAAACTATTCATTAACCGTCCCGAATGGGGCATAAAAACATGTTGGACTTAAAAACAATGAAATCCGCACTCGAACAGCTCGAGTCTGAGCGAGGGATACCCAAGGAGAAGATCATCGATGCCATAGAGGCAGCGCTCGCCGCGGCCTACAAGAAGGATTACGGAAAGAAGGGGCAGATCGTGCGTGCAAAGCTTGATATGGATACCGGCAAGACCGATTTCGTTCAGGTGAAGATCGTGGTCGACGACACCATGGTGCGCATGCCACTTGAAGGCGAAGAGGAAGATGATGACGCACCGGTAAAGCCGTTCGTTTCTGCCCCCGAGCCCATTGTCGGAGCAGAGGGTGAAGGCGATATCGATACCCGTGTACGCTACAACTCAGAACACCACATCATGATAGAGGACGCTCGCCTCATCAAGAGCGGCACTGAACTCGGCGAGGAACTCATCTTCCCGCTTGATGCGAAGGATGACTACGGACGCATCGCCGCCCAGACTGCAAAGCAAGTCATTATCCAGAAGATCCGTGAGGCGGAGAAGTCATCGGTCCTAGATGAATTCGCACAGCGTGGCGAAGAGATAGTGACCGGACTCATCCAGCGCATCGAACGCGGCAACATTTTCATCGATCTTGGACGCGCAACAGGACTCCTTGGCTATGAGGATCAGATCCCAGGCGAGCGCTACCGCACGGGAGAGCGTCTGCGCAGCTACCTCTATTCCGTAGAGGAGTCACCGCGAGGCATCAATCTACGCCTCTCGCGTGCACACCCGAATTTCGTGCGCGCATTGTTCGCACTCGAGGCCCCTGAGGTTGCGAGCGGTATCGTTGAGCTGAAAGAAATAGCCCGTGAAGCAGGCTCTCGCACCAAAATTGCGGTCCACTCGAAGGATGAGCATGTCGATCCGGTCGGTTCATGTGTCGGGCAGCGCGGTGTACGTGTTGCAACGGTCATCTCTGAACTCGGCGGCGAGAAGATAGACGTGATCGAATGGTCTCCTGATATAGAAAAGTTTATCGCTGATGCCTTATCCCCTGCAAAGGTGCGCAGCGTGAAGATAAACGCGGCAGAGCGCCAGACCTCAGTCGAAGTTACCCCTGATCAGCTCTCACTGGCTATCGGACGCGGAGGACAGAATGTCCGCCTCGCAGCAAAGCTCACCGGTTATCGTATTGACATCACCTCGACTGAGGGTGGCGAAGGGTTCGTCGCAACTCCCGCAGGTGCTGTTAAAGAAGTCGACACACAGACCCCGGAAGAAGAAGTGAAAGAATTCATCGCATCAGAGGCGGGAGAGATGACCGAAGTCACACCTGAGGAAGAGACAGCCGAGGACAAGGAGGTCGTCGCCGAGAATACCAATACCGAGAGCGAATAAAAAAATTATCATAACAACATCATCATGAATCTACTCCATGATATCTCCGCAGGAAAAGATGTCCCAAACGAGATCACAGTCATTATCGAGATCAATAAAGGTTCGAAAAATAAATACGAGCTCGACAAGGAGACCGGGCTCATCAAGCTTGATCGCGTGATGAAGACCTCTCAGGACTATCCGTTCGATTACGGCTTTGTGCCGCAAACACACTGGCACGATGGAGACCCGCTCGATGTAGTACTCCTCACTACCTACCCACTGGTACCGGGTATCCTGGTGGAAGCTCGCCCGCTCGCAGTGATAGACATGATCGACGGTGGAGAGAGCGATGCAAAAATCGTTGCCGTCCCGGTAAATGATGTGCGCTTCAAGTCATTCAAAGACATCAAGGACATCAACGAACACACACTTAAAGAGATCGAGCACTTTTTCCTTACATACAAATCGATCGAGGATAAAGTGGTGACTATTTCGGGCATACGCGATGCAAAAGCAGCGCGCGAAGTGATTGTAGAGGGTCTCGCACTCTATAAGAAGGAGTTCGCTAAATAGCATTCGGAATATCCACTGCACCAAAGCCGACCGGGAAGAATTCCCGGTCGGTTTTTGCTATAATGTGTGAAAGTCAGATTTATACACGTTAATGATAAATGTTTTTATGATAAGAAAAATACCCGTAATAGGTGCGATGATCATCGGAGTACTGTTCGCACTTCCGGTCGCTGCACTCGCTGAAGACACTTCAGTAGGGGGCACAGCCAAGGCTTCCGTCACCCTTGATACAGGAAGTCAGGGAGATACTCCCCCCGGCGGCGCAGGACGACCAGTGCCGACACTGTATAAAATGGACGGATCAGTCACCGGAGGAGTGAAAGCCCCAGGAACTCTTCCTCCCGGAGCAATGATGAAAGGCGGTCATATGGCAACCGGCACCAAGCCGATCCCGAAGGGCATGGAAATGCGCGACAAAATGATGGCCAGTGGCACCAAGCCGATCCCGACCGGGATCGAAGCACGGATGGAGGGTCGCGACAGCGAGCGTATGCGCATGATGGGCAGCGGCACACCTGAGCGCATGGGACGCGGCGATTGTGGACCTGCCGCAAGTAGCTCTGATTGTGGCGACAAGCGCGGCAAGGGAGAACGTCGCGGCGAAATGCTGAGGCATGCAGCAGAACTGATCTTTCATCGAGTTGAAGCAGCAATAGGGCGCTTCAATAAACTTGCAGATCGTATCGATTCACGGATCACAAAACAGAAAGGTCAAGGGACAGACACAAGCGTAGCGGAAGCAGATGTTGCCGCAGCACGCGCCAAAACAAAAGAGGCACAGGATGCTCTTGATGCTGCGAAAGCACTGGTTGTGAGCGCAGGAGTGAGCGCGGATGCAAGTACTACCGTAAGCACTGACGCAGGAAAGCCCGTACGCGAACAGCTCGAGAAAGCAAAGCAGGCGCTCACGGAAGCCGCAAAAGATCTCGAAGCAGCAGTAACAGCACTCAAGGGGCAAGGTAACGGAGGAGAAGGTATGCATGACGGAACCAGTAGCCCGAAGATGCCCGGCATGATGCGTACTCGTGACCATGAGTCGACGAGCACTGCCAATGGTAATCCGGACGGAACTCTCTAGTTCTCCATTAGTTTTTCATTAGTCACTATTCAATTCATTATGGACCAAGAAACAAATAAGCCGGTAGAACAGAATCCCTTCCCCGCTGCACCTACGACGGAGAAGAGTCCGCTCGCAATGATCGTCGGAGTAGTCGGATTTATCATTATCCTTCTCGGAGTCGGCTGGTATATGATGGGAATGAACCCACCAAGCACTGAGCAGCAGCTCAGCGCAACACCTACCACAGTCACACCGACCCCGGCGACAACTGACAGTACGCAGGACACCGCAGCAGCAACTCTCTCTGCTCAAGGAAGCTCAGATGATGTGAACGCTATCGATGCTGACCTTAAGGCGACCGACATGAGTTCACTCGGCGATATCAACAAGATATAATCGGGAGTACACCTCATCCAACATACGGCAAGTTCCAGAACACGGACTTGCCGTATTTTGTTTTCCAGGCTAAGATGGCACCCATTCTATGGAAAACTCAACACAAAAATATTCGGTCAGCGTCAAGAAACTTCCGAAGTCGAAAGTCGAAATAACCGCTGCTATTCCTGCGGCAGATTTCGACGCGACGCGGAGCGTAGCAGTGAAGCATATCGGTAAAGATGCCGAGCTCCCTGGATTCCGCAAGGGTCATGTGCCGGAGAAAATGCTCGTTTCGCGTATCGGAGAAGCGGCTATTCTCGAAGAAATGGCCGAAGTAAGTATCGCAAAGGCGTACCCGGAGATACTTATTGGAGAAAAGATCGACGCGCTCGGACGCCCGGAGGTGAAGATCACCAAGGTTGCGCCGGGAAACCCGCTTGAATTCGTCATCACGACGGCAGTATTTCCAGAAGTAACACTCCCCGACCACAAGAAGATAGCCGGGAAGATCGCGGGCAAGAAAGACGAGATAAAAGTGACCGATGAAGAAGTCGAGAACACACTAACGCAAATCAGGAAGATGCGCGCAGAGGGTATGGCAAAAAAAGCCGGAATCGAGTTTGACGAGAAAGCCGAACTTCCCGCGCTGGATGATGAGTTCGTCAAAACACTTGGAACCTTTGATAGCGTGAAAGCATTCACCGATGAACTGCGTATCAATATCAGTAAAGAAAAAGAGCGCGAAGCTCGCGACAAGAAACGTGTCGCTATCATGGAAGCACTTGTTGCAGATGCAACAATAGAGCTCCCCGAGATCATCGTCGAACAGGAACTTCACCGCATGCAAGATGAATTCGCACACGAGATCGAGCGTATGGGTATGACCTTCGACGCATATACCAAAGCGGTAGGAAAATCGAAAGAAGACATGGAAAAAGAATGGCTTCCCGATGCCGAAAAGCGCGCCAAGACACAACTCATCACTTCAAAAATAGCCGAAGTGGAAAGCATCACCCCAGATAAAGAAACGATGGAACGCGAAGCTGCCGCACTGCGCTCGCAATATCCCGATGCATCAGAAGACCGCATCTACAGCTACATCGAGATGCTGCTCACGAACGAGAAGGTATTCCAGTTCCTGGAGACACAAGGCTCATAAGCGGCGAGTACCAGCAAATTGTCAAAGGGTCGCGAGTCTGTTACACTCACAAAATTACAGGCCGTTAATCTCACTATCATGAGTTTTCTTATCCCAACCGTTATCGAGAAGAGTTCAATGGGTGAACGCGCCTATGATATCTACTCACGCCTCCTCAAAGAGCGCATCGTATTCTTAAGTGGAGCCATCGATGATGACGTCGCAAACATTGTCATCGCACAGCTGCTTTTCCTTGAATCAGAGGACCCGAAGAAAGACATCAAACTCTATATTCACTCCCCCGGTGGTTCCGTCTCTGCCGCAATGGCCATTTATGACACCATGAACCACATCAAACCGGACGTCTCTACTATTTGTATCGGCATGGCGGCATCTGCAGCCGCAGTACTGCTCTCCTCTGGCACCAAAGGTAAACGCTTTGTACTCCCGAACGCAGAAGTAATGATCCACCAGGTAATGGGCGGAGCGGAAGGACAGGCATCAGATATTGCTATCACCGCAAAGCATATTCTGCGGACAAAGGAGAACCTTAACAAGATCCTTGCCAAGAATACCGGAAAGTCAGCTGACCAGGTTGAAAAAGACTCTGACCGGGATAACTACATGAGTGCCGATGAGGCAAAAAAGTACGGCCTCGTCGATGAGGTGATGAAACCAAAAAATCGCTAGGTGATCCAAGAGTGCATAACTCCAAAAAACAGTCTCGATCGGCTGTTTTTTGTATCAATTCGACACCGACTTTAGTATCTGATACAGTGAACTTGCCGGAGTACTGATGAATGATCCCAAAACCGGCAATCTAAGAAATCGTTATTTATCAACGTAAATTGAGAATTTCCTGCCTGAAAATCTTGTATGTGTAGCCCGACGACCTTGCGATCAATGACTCCCAAATTCGAACTATTTCGTTTTTTCTCACACACTATTGTAGCAACACCTAGCGCTTACTAAGCACTAGCCTCCAGGCCGTACGTATACAAATCAAGCTTTCCTCAGGCAAGCGGTTTTCCCCTATATATGATGGAATTCACCATGGTCATCGCCATAGGTGTCGGCAGTGGTATCTTTGGACTTATTGCAGGATACGTTATTCGCTGGGCACTCACGATGGGTAAGAAGGGCTCTATAGAAATAGAGGTCAAACAGATGATGCTGTCTGCAAAAGAGGATGCGCAGAAGATCATCCAGGAATCAGAGAAGAAGGCAGAGAAGCAGACAGAGGAGCTTCGCAATGCAGAGAAAGAGAAGGACAGAGAGTGGAAGAAAGTTGAAGAACGTCTGGTCAAAAAAGAAGAAACCCTTGATAAACGCCAGGGAGATATCGAAAAAGAAATAGAGTCATTTAAAGCAAAAGCTGAAGAGGTAAAAGGGATCAAAGCAGAAATAGAAGATCGCAAGCTTGGTATCGAGAAAGAGCTCGAGCGTGTCGCACATCTTACCGAAGATGAGGCGAAAAATAGCCTCATCAAAAAGATCGAAGACCGTTTCGAGGAGGATTTCCGTGTGCGCCTTCAGAAGCTTGAGCGCGAGGGAGTCGAACGCCTCGACAGGCGTGCGAAGGACATTCTCTCGACTTCGATTCAGCGCCTCGCCTCCTCTACAGCAGGAGACATCATGACCACTTCGGTCACTATCCCAAATGACGAGATCAAGGGGAAGATCATCGGCAAAGAAGGTCGCAACATTCGCACATTTGAGCGTGCTGCGGGAGTTGAACTCATTGTCGATGACACCCCCGGAACCATCATCATTTCTGCATTTGACCCGGTGCGTAGACAAATAGCGCGGGTTGCACTTGAGAACCTCATTCTCGACGGGCGCATTCAGCCATCGAAGATAGAGGAAATGTGTGAAAAGGCGAAGGAAGACATCAATAAGATCATCAAAGAGAAGGGCGAGCAGGCAGTCTATGAATGTGGCGTATTCAATCTCGATCCGCGCATTATCTCAATTCTCGGACGCCTTTACTTCCGCACCAGTTTTGGGCAGAACGTTCTTCAGCATTCGACTGAAATGGCCCATATTTCAGGCATGCTTGCCGAAGAACTCGGAGCAGATGTGCAGGTTGCCAAAGCCGGAGCGCTGCTTCACGACATCGGCAAGGCACTCGACCATGAAGTGCAGGGCACACACGTAGAGATCGGCCGCAAGATCCTTCAGAAATTCGGCACCGATGAGCGTATCATCAAGGCAATGCAGTCACATCACGAGGAATATCCTTATGAAACCATTGAATCGATCATTGTTCAGACCGCAGACGCTATTTCAGGCGGCAGACCCGGAGCGCGACGCGAGTCAGTAGAAAATTACATCAAGAAACTTGAGGACCTTGAAAAAATAGCCATGAATAAGCCTGGAGTAGAGAAGGCTTACGCCCTCGCCGCCGGTCGCGAGGTACGTATTTTTGTTACTCCAGCGGCCATGAACGATATCGAGGCACAGGCACTTGCCCGAGATGTTGCTATCCAGGTTGAGCAAGAGCTTAAGTACCCGGGTGAAATAAAGATCACGGTCATACGCGAGACCAGGTGCATCGAATACGCGAGATAGGAGGCATAAATCAGAAAACAATATGAAATAACTGTCAATTTTTGACAGTTATTTCATTATCCACCACAAAATATTGCCTCGATTGCGCGAAAAGTGGCTTGCTATATAATGATTTTAGAGGTTTATACCTCTGCATGCAGAGTTATTCACAACATTGCGCGAGCAAAATGTGACTAACCAGATTATTAGCATCTGCTAATCAAAAAACGATGAACAAGCAGTCAATTGTTGAAGCAGTTCACGAGAAGCTAGGCGGAACGAAGGTTGCCGCAGAGTCAGCAGTAGAGACCATGATCGAAACGATCACCGGCGGCCTCAAAAAAGGCGACGAGGTATCTATCGCAGGACTCGGCATCTTCTCGGTCAAGACTCGTGCTGCTCGCACCGCACGCAATCCGCGCACGGGCGAGTCCATCAAGGTGGCGGCGATGCGTGTTCCTAAGTTTAGAGCTGCAAAGGCACTCAAGGACGCGGTCAAATAGTAGACGGTTCATCAAACATACACAAGAAAACCCGCTTCGGCGGGTTTTCTTGTTTCAGTGACTTGTTGTCGATGTTGCATCCGGAACAAATCGAAGCGCTACACCGTTCATACACCAGCGCTTACCAAGCGGAGGTGGGCCATCATCAAACACATGCCCGAGGTGTGCTCCGGTATCTCTTGTGACCGCTTCCGTTCGGGTCGTTCCCAGTGTATCGTCAGTCTTAAGAGTGACGCTATCCATACTTATCGGTTTTGTAAAACTTGGCCAACCAGTA
>JAYTVK010000015.1:0-2527 GCA_043744595.1 Candidatus Lloydbacteria bacterium | reverse complement strand
TGCTCCATGATATTCCGTCATTTGAAGATGGTGATATCACACTCGATTCTATTAAACTCAGCTACACCAATCACCTGCAGAATGGCATCGGCAATCTTACGAGTCGCATCATGAAGATGGCGACCACACATCTTGAGGGTCCGGTCGCCCTTCCCGACATGCTCTCGTCCACAAGTATCGACGGCGCGATAGAGCGATTCGACATCAAGCAGGCGCTCGAAGGCATCATGGCGGGTGTGCGTGAACTCGACGGCTACATCCAGGAGACCGAACCATTCAAGGTGATAAAAGTAGATCCAGATGCCGGCAAAGCGCTCATCACTGAAATGGTCGAGCGTCTCGCGTCACTTGCGATACTTCTTGAACCCTTCCTTCCGAATTCCGCAGGCGAAGTGTTCCGCCTCATAAAACTTCATCAAATGCCCGAAACCCCGCTGTTTAACCGCTTGCCCTAAAACAATATGGAGGGTTTCATGACGGAGGCCGGAGAGAACATATCGCGGATAAAGAACTTTTTGGCTGTTCTCGCAGTCGCAACGATCCCACTTCATGGAAGTGCTCCGATACAGGAAGAGAACGATCTGTCAGTCGACCACCCCATTCTTGCAGAAATGGTGCAAAGAGGTGTCGTTCACGGGGATTGTGAAGAGGTAATGTCAGATCTTTTCTCGCGTATTGCTATCACTGAAAAGAATGAGTCTGCATTCATGGCACTTGGTCACGGTAATGATTCATGTGAGATCATTCCTCTTGCGCTGGGCTCTGAAGGACAAGTGAATGTTCCGCTTGCATCGGACTCTCTTGCACACAAGGAGGGAGTGAGGCGAGCAGTGTTCTACCACACACATCCATTATGGAACTCTATTAGTGCTGGAGATTATTATGATGAAATGCAGACGCGTGTAACGAAAGGAAACGCTCCAGCATACAGTATGAGTCCGCCAAGTTCCGATGATTATATTGCAATGATCAATCAGTTAAAAATGGCCCAGGAACTTGGTGAAGATCTATCGACACTCGAAAATCGTGTTGTGACGCCGATGGGTATATGGAGATACGGACTTGCTTCGCATGACTCGGCAACCATCGACGAGAAAGTGGATGAATCCATGAAACTTGGTGACCTTTTTGGTCATGCTGAGCTCATGCTTCATAATGGGGTGGGCACAGAAGAAGCACATGCTGAACTTGATGCGATCAAACAAGGGTATGCGGACGTTTCATTTACTATGAGGGAACTCGATCTTCAGCATGGAACCCCGTTCTCTCGTGGTGCAATGATCCACTATGATGCCGGCGACACAGTAGGTGTGCAAAGTGAAATTGAACTAAAACTTAAAGCAGCAGGTGACTTTTCAAACGCTATGCGCATGATCGGTTACAATGTGGTCTTTACCCCAAATCGCGAGATACGATCCTTACTCAAACCGAAATAGCATGAAAAAGATCTACAACAAGCTTGTGCGCGATAAGATGGTCGATATCTACAAGCACGATGTCGAGAACCATATCACTGCTACCGACTATAAGGTCCGCTATATGGACAAGGCGGAAACACTCGATCGTCTGAAAGATAAATTACTTGAAGAAGCACAAGAGGTATTCGATGCATATAAAGATCCGGATGTGACCCATTTGAAAGAAGAGATTGCCGACGTCATAGAAGTCATTGATGCTATTCTGTACCACAACGACCTCTCACTCATTGAGGTACTTGAGATCCGTGATAAAAAGAAAGAAAAGAGAGGAGGATTCGAGCGCGGAGTATTTCTTGAAAGCATCGACTATATCGACGGCAAAGAGCCAAAATAAGAGTAATCGGTCAACTACTATGAAATACATTGATATTCACTCACATTTGAACGATGCTCAGTTCGATGCAGATGCAAATGAGGTGATGAAGGAAATGAAAGAGCGCGACATTCTGACCATCACGGTAGGGACAGACCGTGTCATGAGCGAGAAAGCCATAGCCTGCGCAGAGCGTATGGATAGCTTCGCGACCATCGGCATGCACCCGAATGATAACAAAGAAGAAGTATACGATGCGGAAGTATATAAAAAATTAGCGCTTCATCCCCGCACCGTAGCGATAGGGGAGTGCGGACTTGATTACTATCGACTCAAAGAAGTAACGGACCAAGAGCGAGAGCGACAATATTCATTATTCGAAGCACAGATAAGACTTGCTGCGGAAGTAGACAAGCCACTGATGATTCACTCACGCAGTGCGCATGATGAGAATATTGCCATGATAAAAACATATCAATCAGAATTCGGCAGCAAAGTGCGCGGCAACATTCATTTTTTTACTGCAGGATACGATATTGCGAGACAATACTTCGACCTCGGCTTTACGGTGTCATTCCCTGGGGTGATCACATTCTCATCAGAGTACAATGATACGGTCAGGTCCTCGCCGCTCGAGATGATCATGGCCGAGACAGATTCTCCGTATGCTGCTCCAGTCCCACACCGCGGCAAACGCAATTCACCACTTTATGTCGACGAGATCTATCGAAAAATA
>JAYTVK010000014.1:0-2538 GCA_043744595.1 Candidatus Lloydbacteria bacterium | reverse complement strand
CGACAATAGTGTGGATCTCGTCGATAAAGAGAATGATCTTGCCTTCCGCGCGCTCGACTTCTTTCATGATCGCCTTCAAGCGTTCTTCGAACTCACCGCGATATTTGGTGCCGGCAATAAGTAGGCCGAGATCGAGTGATACCAGGTCTTTGTCTCGCAAGAATTCAGGCACATCTCCCTTTGCAAGGCGCTGCGCGAGTCCTTCGACCACGGCGGTCTTGCCGGTGCCTGCCTCTCCGATGAGGATAGGATTGTTTTTGGTGCGGCGTGAAAGTATCTGAATGATGCGGCTGATCTCTTCATCGCGACCAATGACCGGATCGAGTTTGTCTTCGCGTGCGAGCTTGGTCAGTGAGCGAGTGTATTTGCCTATAGCGCGCATTTTCTTTGGAGAGTCGACATCGCCCTTCTCTCCTTCGCGAAGTTCTCCAAGGACACGCAGGACCGACTCGCGGTCGATACGGAAACGTGCCAAGAGTTCCGAGACATTCGAAGGTACACCCTGAAGCGCAAGGAAAAGATGCTCGGTCGAGATGAACTGATCGTTCAGCTCCTTTGCGACTTCTTGTGACTGCTCAAGTGACTGTGCGAGCTCAGGTGTGAGATAGAGCTGGTATGAAGATGCGGTCGTCGTGGATGATGCAGTCGCGCCCTCTTCGATCGTTTCGATGATGGACTCGGTCAAGAGCACCGGATCGATGTCGAGTTTCTCAAGTATTGAAAGCACCATGCTCTCTTCTTGCAGCACAAGACCGGCCAAGAGATGCATTGGCGTGACGTGTGTCTGTCCGCGCTCGATAGCGAGCTCGTGTGCGCGCCTGATGGCGTCGCGTGCTTTGGTGGTGAAGTTTGCAAATGGTGGCATATGTTTTGTTTGTTAGTTTGTGCTCTGTCTATTTCTCTCTGGAGCGACTTATATTACAACGTAGATCCAATTCGTCAAACCTCTTCCCTGTACCCGTAGATCATCCTCCTGATTGTACTGCTGCGGTATTTTCTGAGCTTTTTGAGGGGAGGTTCACGACTTGGTCAAGGATGCGGCTTATTGGGTATATCAGGTATTTTGTATCGTCGAGTGGGTCCGGAGTCACCATGCCAACGACTTGTCCGTCTAAATTCACCACCAGGGCCCCGGCATTCTGCTCAGGGATCTTCGGATTGGTCGTCATCCCTGTTAACAATTGTTCAGTGCTCGATGTTGCATCAACTTTGGTGAATCGCAATTTTGAAACGGTTGCCTTGAAAACGCCCGCGCCGTCACTTCCTCCGAGTACTACCAGTGTCTGCGCAACTTTGGGATTATCAGATCTTCCGTATGATACTGCATCGATGGTGCTCGACGCTGACAGATCTTTTAATTTGAGGAAATATACCTGCTGTTTTGTGTCTTGATTCGGTAAGGGTGACGCAGTATACGACTCTGTTCCAAGTTTCACTGTATAACTTTCTGCGAGCGCACCACTTCCAATAAGACTCTGTGGCTCGGTCGCGATGAGTCCATCACGTGAGACAACGAATCCAGTTGCTTGTGGAGCAGATGACGATGCGGTGCCTTTTGTATAGATAAGCGCGATGCGGGGCTGGTTCTTTTCGACTGCCGATACGACAAGATCGTCTTCCTTTGCATACACCGTCACTTCTTTGGTGACATTAGTGACCGTCGGGCCTGCGGTAACTGCGGTCGAGGTGCCGCTAACAATACGTTCAATGGTATGCTCGACGACTTTATTTACCGTTTGTGTCACGGTCTCGGGGGCAACTTGGAGCATGGCGACAGTAATGATACCGGTCGCAATAGAGATAATGAACGATGTGAACATCGTCAAAAGCACCATTTGCCTGTTGTTGAGATCTTCCATATCACTTTTATTCTAGCACAGGAAATGGCGATGCGACACAAGTGCAAAACTCTTGTTGTACGAAGCGAAACTACCCGCGCTTCTCCACTACTTCCCAGTCGATACTTTTCCAAAATGCAGTGATGTAGTCGGCGCGCTTCAGGCCATAATCGATCATGAATGCATGCTCGAAGACGTCCATCACGAGTAAAGGTGTCGCACCCGCAAGGTGTCCCTCGTCATGCTCGTTGACCCAAATGTTGAACAGGTCACCGGTCTCATTGTCTTTTGCAAGTATAGCCCAGCCGATACCGCGCATTGCTCCGGTTGCTTTGAAATCTTTTTCCCAGGCTTCGAATGATCCCCAGACAGAAGCGATCTTGTCTTTCACTTTTCCTTCCGCGACCTTACCTCCCTTCGCCATATTACCGAAATAAAGTTCATGCAGACGCATGCCGTTGTATTCCCAGCCGAAGCGGCGCTTGAGTTCAGTGTATTCAGGGGTACCAATGACCTCTGCCTTTGCCATTGTGCTAAGTTTCTCGACGAGGAGGTTGGTGTTCTTCACATAGCCCTCATAGAGTGTGAAATGATTCTTGAGTAGTGTGTCGCTGAATCCCTCGGTGCCGATAAGGTGTTCGAAATTTTTTGCAGTATACATAGTGTTTGGAAATTATTTGTTAACGATGAAACTTCTGAC
>JAYTVK010000013.1:0-2546 GCA_043744595.1 Candidatus Lloydbacteria bacterium | reverse complement strand
GTTTGTCTTTTCCAAAGGTATCATCCCAGTGTGTCCATAGGTCAGAGACATAGTTGTTGAAATCGCTGTCGAGCGTGTCGACCGAACTTTTCACATCTGCGTCATACACTGGCACGTATGACTGCGCATATGCGACCGAAGAAGTGGTTCCCCAAGTGCATAATATGAATAACACAAGCGAGAGCGCGCGGAGTATTTTTTTCCTTGCCATAAAATTTCTTTCTATACCGATAGAGGTCATAAACGACGCGAAAGGAAACATGGTTTTATTATAGCTCATATGATCACTTTTGTTGTGAAGTGACTGTGGGTAATGGGGTGTTTGAAAGACGCGAATAGAATGGATACCCCGCTTCATTTGAGGTATACGCATTTTTATTTTTTGCAAAGATGACGACGATCTCCGCGTACCCCTGAAGTACATCAACTTTTCCAATAGTGTAGGCTTCATACCCTCCTGCTCCAACAATGGGGTCTGAATAGAGCGCCTGCATCGCAAGTAGCCCCTTGCTCATTTGCTCGTACCCGTTCACAATCTTCAGGTGTGATGATGCGAGCGAACTTGGTACCGAGAGAATCTTCAGGTCAGTTGAGAAATTCATATAATCGATCGCAGGAAGCTGAAGCTCTCGGAGTGGTTGTGAGCTACTGGCACTTATCCCATCCTTGAGGATGGCTTCCTCTTTGCGGTGTGTCGGTCTGGTATATTTCTTGATCAACCGCCCGAATGCATTTCCATATGCATGAATATTCTCGGGGCTGTTGTCGGATGAGACATTGAGATTGATAAGTTCATTGGTTGCCTTAACGGTGCTTGGGTCAAAGCGTTTCATCAGCTCCTTATAGGTCTGCTCACGCACTTTATTGCCTTCTGCGGTCAAAAACTTTGCAAAATACTCTTTCTTTATACCGAGGACATCGGTCGTTGAAGTAGCAAAATGTGGGTCCTGAATACTCGGAAGCATGTCATTCGGGGACTGTCCGCCTTTTGCGGTATTTGCCTTTGCCGGATCGCGCCCAAGCCTGACTTCTTCCCCGTCAGGTGTGCCGTCCCCGTCAGTATCAAATTTGAGTGAATTGGAAAGGAACAGATGTTCTTCCCAGTCGGGCAGCCCATCTGCATCGGTATCGCGGTCGACATACGCCGTTGTCGTTGAAACACTGAGCACCACATTCTTTGATATATCTTGAGTTGCAAGCTTTTTCTCTGAATAGATCTGGGCTTTTCCGCTCGCAATGAGTCCGATCATGATGATAAGTAATGCGAGCGCGGCGCTCACGATGAGTTTTTTGTGTGGAATGTTTGAGAACATGATGTGGATGTGTTCAAAAAGGCGCGACGCTCCAGATTTCAAGCCCTCACTTTATATCTTGTGCGACGCCCCCTACTTTGTTTCAAAGATGTTTTCATTCTATCAGCAATACTTATATCTGTGTGTCTTTTGTGAAGAATCCTGTGGAGAACCAAATTTTTTAAATAATAAAATTGGGTATAAAAAAAGCGAGGGAAAGATTTTCCCTCGCGGCTCACGTGCGATGCGCACTTCTTTTGGGTCACTTGACCTTCTCGACGATCCCGCCGAAGACCGGGCCGACCTTCACGGCATCCTTGGGGTCGGACGACTGCGCCCGCAGGCAGAGACCCTTCAGTGCGTCTGGTACCTTGTCGCACTTGGATGAGACTGCGGCAACTTCGATCTTCGGCTGTGTCTTCGCCTCCTGGTAGCATTTGAGGGCTTCAGTAGGATAAAGCTTAGAGCAGTCGCGTGAACCCGCAGCAACCCCAGGAAGCTTGTTACCGGCGACGGCAACAGTGGTACCACCAAGGCCGTGTGCTGATGCGAATTGCTGGGCTTCGCCCGAGACGTAACTCATCTGGTACGTGTTGTTGTCGTACACGGTGTACGGGACCAGTACCTGGCGGTTGTTCACGGTCTTGTAGTAGAACGTGCGATGCGCGTCACGGGCGAAGCGGACGACGAAGGTCGTGCTTGCGCTGTCGCTCCGATACTTCTTGCAGCGCGAGATGCCAGAGTTGGTCGGTGCACCGTTCTCGTCGCAGTGCACGCCGACGCTGTCCACCGACGGATTCGGAAAATAGACATCGGACGGAATCACGCCTTTGAAATAGGCGAATGAGTCGAACAGGCCGCCATTGTTGCTTTTGTTGGCAGCGGCGACCCTGCCTTCGCGGGCATTTCGCTCTGCCATTGCTTGCGAACCGCTTATTCTTTCTGCCGCCTGGACAGAAAAGGCCGAAATCGCAAGCGCGATGAACGCGATGATCAAACGAATGCTACTCATGTCAGTCTCCTGGAAAACGGGTTGAAGGGGAAACTCTTATGTACTTCCAATATTCACACTAGGACGAATAGTAAAAAAAGTCAATATGTGACTTTCCAGCACTCATCTGGCAGTGGCACAAGCTTTTTTGCGCAAAAAAATGCTGCCTTGATGTGGTGCTGTCCTTTATGTCCATTGACCATTCTGCGTCATCTGTGATGATCGCACTTCCACTCTCCCTCTTTCGGTTGATATAATAGAGT
>JAYTVK010000012.1:0-2550 GCA_043744595.1 Candidatus Lloydbacteria bacterium | reverse complement strand
GACTATGCCTTCTTCTTCTTCTTTGCTGCCTTCTTGGCGGTCTTCTTCGCCTTCTTCTTTGCTGCCATAGCTATGGTAGTTAGAGGCTTATAAAATTTTATGCTTCGACCATAAAGCATCAAAAGATGCGAGTGTTCATTAAAAATTTTTTACATCACCAACGAACACTCCTGTCATATATTATCTCTCGCATATGTATCACACTCAATACACTACAAAAGAAACATGTGGATAACTCTAAAAAATATTTTTTATTTTTTAACGTCACCGACATACACAACTTCAGCTTCGAGATGAATACCGGTCGATGAAAAACATTTCTCTGTGATGTGACGCGCATACGATGCGACATCATATGCAGTAGCATGGCCGTAATTTACCAATACGAGTGCTTGCGCTCCCCAACTTCCTACATCTCCGACACGTTCTCCTTTTAACTTTAGTACATGATCGATGATCCATGCGGCCGAAAGTTTCACTGTTCCATCATGTTGCGGAAATGAAGAGGCATGTGGATAAGTATGCAAAAATTCGTCTGCTTTTTCTTTTGTGACGACCGGATTCTTAAAAAACGAACCTGCAGTACCAACACTTTTTAATTCCGGAAATTTTTTTTCTCTGATATATACGACTGCTTCACGCGCATCAAGAAGCGTAACTATCTTTTTTACTTGGTTGTCGTACTGCGTGAGATCTTTATATCCGATGTTCACGATGCCTGTGCGTGAGAGTGCAAATGCAACACGAAGCACAACAAGTTCCTTCCCTTCTTTTGACTTAAATAGACTATCACGATACCCGAAGCGGCAATCTTCTTTTGAGAGTTGTACCACATTGTCACTACTTGGATCGTACACTTCGACCCATGCGATGAGATTCCCTGCCTCGACACCATATGCGCCGATATTCTGCACCGCACTTGCACCGACCCTCCCGGGGATCGACGAAAGATTCTCGAGTCCCCACAGTCCCTCACTGACCGCGCGCGCAACAAGTGCATCCCACTCGACTCCCGCATCTGCAATAAGTGTCACTGCATCATCACGCTCTTCAAGCGACACATTCGTACTGTTCATGTGCAGCACAACTCCGCGAAATCCGGAATCAGCAATGAGTAAGTTCGAACCGCCACCAACGACAAGTACTGGCAGCTGTCTTTCTTTTGCGAATCGTACCGCTTCACGCACGTCATCGTCGCAATGCACAGAGACGAGATACTGCGCATCCCCGCCGATGCGAAATGTGGTAAGCGGTGCAAGTGGTATGTGTTCACGTAGCTGCATATCGGTATTGTATCAGCTGATATGAAAAACTCACGAAATACACAATACTCCGCATGTGCGGAGTATTGTGTGAACGATATTTCATATACGTTGCTTGCGTGTTGACTGAACGCTACTTGGTGACAGGTCTTCCTGCTTCTATCTGCTTGATCACTTGATCGCCCTGGTCTTTGAGAGAGCTGTCGACGCTCACGCCCTTCTGTATCGCAGCAATGGCTTCGGTCTTCTTGCCGAGCGATGCGAGACCACCTGCGAGAGAGAAGTAGTCGCGACCTGTCGCGATACCACGCGCGATGCGTTCATTTTCGATCTCGACAACTTTGTCGTAGTATCCTGCTGCACCGAATGCGTTCACGATGCGCGTATCAAGTCCCGACTCGCCAAGCGTCTTAACGAGTGCAAGCGCCGGGTCTGCCTTCTTGTTATAGATCAGCGCGGTCGCATAAGCGATGCCTGCATTTCCGTTACCCGGATCGAGGTCATAGGCTTTCTTCGCAGTGTCCTCTGCTTGCTGGTACTGACTCATCGAGATGTAGAGCATTGAGAGGTCGAGGTAGTTCGACTGGCGGCTCGGTGAGAGTCTGATGGTCTCGCCGAAATGTTGCAGTGCTTTATCATTCTGACCAAAGCGTGCGTAGAACGTTGCGGCAAATGACTGAGTACGAGCGTTTTCCGGGTCATCCTTCAGACTCGCATCAAGCTCATCCGCAGTCGTCTCATAGAATAGTTTGCGGATATCCTGTGGAATACGCGGATCGAGCGTCTGCACGGCGAACTGTGCCAGCTGTTCACGCGCTTCATCGGTACCAAAGAGGTGCTCCTGTATCACATCTTCAAGGGCGATCTTCTTGCTGCCATGCCCGTCATCGACAAGTACACCGTCCGGGCGTATCGCGTTGATGAGCGAGAGATTGGCATTGATATTGCGGATGTTCACAAAATACACCATACCGATGGTCGCAAGTACGATGAATACTCCCGCGATGGCGATGTCGCCGCCTTCAAGCCCATCCCCTTTCTTTTTCTTGACCGGTGCAACGTCTGCTTTCGGTTCTTCGGCATGCTGCGAGTGAATGTACGCAAGCAGGGAGAAGAATACGATATAGCTGGTGAGGTTATCGAATACAAAGATATTGTGGATGAAGTATCCTGCGAGCATACCGGTGAAGATACTTTTTTCCGCAACACTGAAGTGCTGCTTTTTTGCGAACCACAGATAGTAGAGAAGCGCCGCAAACATTGAGAGATACGAGATGAGTCCAAGTGC
>JAYTVK010000011.1:0-8543 GCA_043744595.1 Candidatus Lloydbacteria bacterium | reverse complement strand
TGTAAGGCAGAACCCCCGCACCGTCACACTCCCACAAGCGGACAATACAGGGGCTAGATTCTACCTTTACCATCCCATGTTGGATCGAGGACCGTTTTAACGATTCCCACTTTCTCCCACATGGATACCATTCTATCCCACCACTTCCCACTCTGCAACCACTTATCCCCCATTCTTATCCACACAAGCATGGTGTGAAACATATTTTGAATTTCGTCAAAAATGATATGTTGGTGAATAACAAAAAAACTTCGCTGTCTGCGAAGTTTTTTGAAACATGAAAAAATTTTTCCTAGAGGGTGTTTTCTATTTGGGTCTACTTCGGTCGGAGGAGTGGAAACAGCTGTGCTTCGCGAATAGGTTTACCAGCAAGGAATGCGAACAGTCGCTCAGATACTCCGAAGCCACAGGTCGGCGGCATGCCGTGCTCGAGTGCTTCGACGAAATCATGGTCATACATCTGCGCTTCATCGTCACCTGCATCACGCATTCCCTGCTGCGCCTGGAACCTCTCTGCCTGGTCGACCGGATCATTGAGCTCACTGTACCCTTTGCCGACTTCGCTGCCGGCAATGATGGGCTGGAATTGTTCCACCACTTTTGCTCCAGGAACTAATTTTGCCAAGGGTGACATCTCAACAGGAACATTGATAAGGAAGCCGGGACCGCCAAGCTGTTTGCGGCAATGTTTCCAGAGTGTGTCGGTTGCACGGATCTTGTTCCAACCTTTCTTGTCGTACTGTACCTTAAGTCGCTTGAGCGCTGACTCTATCTCCTCCAGTGAAGCAGACGTGATATCGACTTCGGTGAATTTCTTTATGGTTTCCGCATAGTCATAACGCTCCCAGGGTTTTTCAAGGTCTACTTCAAATCCGCGGATAGTGAATTTAAGCGTACCGAAAGTCTCCTGTGCGACATGTTTGTACATCTTTTCTACTAACGCCATGCCGTCGTTAAAATCGGCGAAAGCTTGATAGAACTCGAGCTGAGTGTAGTCCTGTGCATGCTCCGGGCTCATGCCCTCATTACGGAAAATGCGGCCGATCTCGAATACCTTGCCGTAACCGGCGACCATCAGTCGCTTCTGCCAGAGTTCGCCAGCTGATATACGCAGGAACACATCGATATCGAGTGCATTGTGATGGGTCTTGAATGGGCGCGCATCTGCCCCGCCGGTCGTGACTTCAAGCACCGGGGTTTCAACTTCAATGAACCCATCGCTGAGCAAAAAGGTGCGGATAGCATTCCAGAATTTCGAGCGTTTAACGAAAAGATCTTTGAGATCCTCGTCGAACATCAGATCGAGATAGCGCTGTCGTAGTTTCTCTTCGGGATCCTGGAGACCGTGCCATTTCTCCGGAAGCGGGCGCAGGCTTTTAGCAGCCATCGTCCAGTCAGTGACTTCAATACTCTCCTCGCCGCGCTGCGTGGTCATCAGATTGCCTGTGACGCTGACATAGTCGCCAATATCGACGACCTCTCCAAAGAATTCCATCTTTATCTCACCAAGCACATCACGCTTCATGACTGCCTGGAACAAACCGGAGCCATCCGAGAGTACGAGGAACTGTATCGCACCTTGTCCGCGGATAGCCATCACACGTCCGGCGAGTGAGAGTGGCTTTTTTTTTGCTTCAAGTTCTTTGAATTGTGCCTTCACTTCTTTGAGCGAGTGATCACGCTTAACCTTGCTCGGATACGCAGGAATACCCTTCTCGCGCAGTACTGCGAGCTTCTTGAGTCTCTCTTGTCGTATTTCATCGAGTGATGCCATTGTTTCTGAATTATAGCAGAACGCACGCGTTTTCGGGCGTGCGTTCTACGTGATATTTATTTGATCTCGAGAATTTCGCAATGCACTTCGCCTCCGGGGGTGGTGTAGGTGAACTTGTCACCCTTCTTCTTGCCGAGTGCGGCTTCTCCAAGTGGAGACTTGATAGAGACTTTGCCTAGAGCGATGTCAGCCTCTTCGCTGCCGACTATCGTATAGCTCTTCTCTTCTTTGCCGCGCTTCACAGTGATATGCGAGCCGATGCCGACCGCGTCGGTCTTGTGTTTGCCGCCGACTATTACCGCGTTCTTCAAGATCTCTTCCAAGACCATGACGCGCTCCTCAATACCGGCTTGAAGCTCTCGTGCGGAGTGATATTCCGCGTTCTCCGAAAGATCGCCAAGTGATTTGGCAGCCTCAAGCGCCTCAGCTATTTCCTTGCGTCTGACGTGGGTCAAAAAGTCCAATTCCTCCTTTAGCTCTTCAAATTTTTCCTTGCTCAAATATTCCTTTTGGGTATCCATAGTGTGAGAAATATAGCATATTCGGTCCCCCAGGGCAAACCTCCAAAATGAGGCTTATAGTGAGATTTTTCATTCAAATAAATTGCCGCCAATCTATTTATTCACAATAGCGCAACCACTTTGGACGGAAAGTCCGTCGAGCGTTTGTTGTCCGACGACCATCTTTCCACCGGGAAATTCCCAGGTCGGGTAACTGGTGATTTTTTTCTGTAGACAGATGGGGGTCTGATGGGCGTCAGCAGTAGAACACTCGACATATGGGAGTGAGCTCGATGCGGCTCCGAACATGGCTTTCTGTGTCTGAACGGTCGGGGCCCAGAACGTACCGTACAAAAACACCTTTTTCTTTGTGAGACATTGCGCAAGATCCGCCGGAGTGAAGAGCGGTATCGAAGGAGGAGTAAGTGCGGCTGGCACAGCCACCGACTCGGCACCCTGCACGTGCGATCGGCAAAATACGTATTTGGTGTTCATGGTATAGGTGGTCAGGTTTCCAAGTCCTGCGTCGAGCGATGCCGGCGCCGATGCATAGAAGTGCCCCAATTTGAAGATATTAAATCCTTCCGGTTTGCCTGAAGTGTCTTTTACACTTGTTGGCTCCGACGCAACGGTCAACTCTTCACCTGTCGGCTGATCAGTATACGCAAGGCGCAGATCAGGTCCCACCTCCGCAGGGCAAAGCTCGAGCCCGAGCGCATTTGCTTTTATATAGACATCTCCGACAGTGACAGTCCCGGGAGCAAGATCACTTGAGTTAACGATAACAAGGTCAAGTGTGGAAGGACTCTGTGATACGGTGAATGCCTTTTGATCAAAGATCGGTTTCGCCCAGTATCCTATCTCAAAGTGCTGCGCGAGGAGTGCAGCACGAAGTGCTTCGGTGTCTTTGTATGTACCGATAGTGACACTTTTCCAAATGACGAGATCAGCGCTGGTGAGTGTAGAAGGTGCTGGCAGTTCTTCAGGTACTGTAAATATAGGGGTGCCCGATGTTGGGATAAATCCTTGCATATCTCGCGTTCCGTAAAGATCCTGAAGGAATCCAAACAGTCCAAAAAAGACAGTGAGCGCAAACATTCCGGCGACACTGACGATACCTACCCAGGCAAGGATGAGTGTGATGGTGCGATGCTTCTTTTCGGTCTGTGCCGGTGCTATGCCTTTAAAGGATTTCACGTCGGCATACAGGCGGGCAGTATAGATAATGGCAAGCGGTGAGAAAAGCAGCGCAAGCAGCTGACCTACTATCGGTATGAGTGAAGCAACGATCATGGGTACGACAATGCAGATCATGCGCCAGAGGATCTTGCCCTCGAGACCGCGCGCAAGTGCGCGACCATACGCCAGTGCAGCGATACCCCTCACGTCGTCGATGATGAGTGCGTAGCGTGGGAATAGATACCACATAGAGAGACGGATCAACACAAGCAGTGCGCATGCCGCATACGCAATGACAAGGACGATGCCGATGGGCATTGGGATGAAATCGAGACTCAGAAAATCACCGACAAATGTGAGGAAGATCATCGGAGCAAATACCAGCAACATGCCGGCCATCACCACCCCTCCCGTGAGTATCGACACCCAAAGCGCACTAAAAAAACGTTTGACCGCCGCAGTATATGCCTCGATAATTGAAAGTTTCCACCCTTCACGTATCTCGATGATGATCGCGAGCGAGGAGAGCATCAGGGCGACGATACCTGCAAGTATCAACACTATTCCTACGATGATCCCTGCGACTGAAAACAAGAACATCAAGCCACCTGAGACAAAAAATAGTACCGGGAAGAGTACGATGCCGAGGATCAGTAGTATGTGGTGCATCATTTCAGAGAACGATTCTGATATGAGCTGCATCACCGGCATGAGTGCAGTCCGCAGCGGTGCGGTGGGCGCAGTAGTTGATGGAGCACTCACTCCCCCAACTACCCCCATTCCTACATTGATATCTTCTTCTTTCCAGCCACTTGTGAGCAGCGCGGCTCTGAGCGCCTCATCACTTACCCCGCGCGCGCGTTCAGCAGCAATATACTGCGTCAGTTGTTCATTGTTCATATACGGCAATGATATCAACGCGGGAAGAAAAATGACATGAAGTTCTCCCCACTCACTTAAGCAGTACAATGATCATCGCTCGGCAGTAACATCACTCGTCTCACCCTTCAGATACTCCGGTGTGCTTGATGCCATTGCCCAGAATACTTTCTGTGCGACGTATGCGGCATTGGTGGTATTGCCTTTCACACCTCTATCCATAACGATCGCAAATGCATACTTGGGCTTATCATACGGGAAGAAACCGATGACCCATGAGTTCACACGCACTTTGGTCACACCAAGTTCAGCGGTACCGGTCTTTGCGGCAATCTTTGTCACCGAGACATTGAGGAGTGTCGCGGTGCCGTCGGTCACGACCCTGCGCATACCTTCTTGCGCAACGGTAAAATCACTCTTTCTGATCGGCAATTGATACGAAGATGATGCAACAGCAGAATTCAGATGCGGCTGAACTACTTTCCCTTTTGAGGCGATGATGCCGGCCTCGCGTAGTGCCTGCATGACCGAGATCTGCATGCCGTACTGTCCGATGCCGGTGAAATAGGTGTCGCCAATGCGCCAATTGGGATCGTTCGGAAAGGTTCTTGCCTTCCACTCCGGATTCGGAATGGTGCCGTCGACTTCGCCGTACAGGTCGAGTCCTGTCGAAGTACCGAAGCCGAACATACGCGCGTACTTCTCGACATTCTTGATGCCAAGTCCTTTTTGCCCCTCAAAACCGCCGGCTATCTCATAAAAGTATACGTCCGAAGACCACTCGAGTGCACTGCGCATATCAAGAAGTCCCTGGTCGCGCCAATCGTTGAAGCGACTCGGCTTGTCGGGAAAATACGGATTCGGGACGGTAATGTATCCGTGCGTAAGGATAGGAGTCTCGGCGCCAATGATCCCCTCGGTGAGTGCGCCAAGCGCGTAGATAGGCTTCACAATAGAACCGGGAGTAAAGAGTCCGCCGATGACACGGTTGAGGAACGGCGAACCTTTGTCTTTGTTGTACTCTGCTATCTTTGCAGTGTCGGTCGCGGCAGTCATGACGTTGGGATCGAAGTCGGGATACGAGACGAGTGCAAGCACCTCGCCGGTATCGACGTCCATCATCGCGCCCGCACCTCCGAGATAATCTTCCTGCTCGGCGATCCTGCCTATCTGTTTATACATGAGTGACTGCAGTTTGCTGTCGATAGTAAGTTTGATATCAGTCCCCGGAGTCGGAGGATCAATGGTGTTCGATGACATGACGTGTCCGAGTGCGTCAGTCTCGATAATGCGCAGTCCCGACTTTCCCTTCAAGGATTCATTGTAATACGCTTCGATGCCCACATCGGCCTCGTAGTCGTTGCGATAGAAGACGCCATGAGAATCACGCGCGGGATAATGTAAATATCCGAGGAGTCCGCCGAAGCCGGGAGCCTCGGTATAGCCGCGTAGTGAGAATCCTATATCATCTTCGCCGGGATAGTTCCATGCGAGATGCACACCGTTCCTATCGGTAATGACCCCGCGCTCCGGAAACAAGAGTTGATGCTCAAGGCGATTGGCCTCACTCTTTGCGGCAAAAATCTTACCCTGCCACACCTCAAGATTAAGTGCGCGCGTCAGCATAATGAGCGCAATCATGATGAAAGCGCATGAGAGAGAGACGATCATCCTGCGTCCAATAGGCGCATCAATGCGACCTTCGAATTGATGCACGTCGTAGTCGGGAATATTTTTATCGTCGAGAAAGATCTCATCGGGATCGATGTCTTTATTGTTCGAACGCCTGACCTGTTTCTTGCGCCACGGCATAGTGAAAAGAGTATAACATGGCGCTATCCGCGCATATCTCGGTTCTCGCGCACATAGCCGCGGACTATCTCTATGACAAGAAACACCATGACCATGGCCGCCGGATACCAGTAATGAATGGCAAGCGATGCTCCGCCGCCATAAAGGAGGTCAGTGCATGCGAGGAAGATGAGTGCTTCCCAGTAGTATGGAATGATGATGAGACCAAGGAGTGCGGCAAAGCCGGATATCCAAAACGGAGTAATGAAGAGACTAACAAAAAGGAATATGCCGAGGATGATACGTAGTTTGAAATGTTCCATAGTGTTGTACTACTTCTTCTTATCGTCGATGGGATGTGCGATGTACACCCACTTGAGCTGTGAAACATTGAACGGCAGTCGCAGATAGAGCGCTTCGAGTGATGAGCCGGCGGGCTTCTCTATTGAAACAACTTTGGCGAGATACTGCGGTGCGAGTGCGGGAATATTCACCAGATCGTTCTCTGAGACATCGACACCCTTCGGGAGGATGACGCGGAAACTGCCGTTACCCATGCCGTGCGCGACCGCAGGAATAGAACTTGAGCCGACCGCGACCGAGAGCTCGATGTCTGGAGCCGAGTAGAGTGTGACGAGCGAGCTCCTCCCTGAGACGTGAGTGACTTGGCCTATCTTCCAATCACCGTCAGAGAATACTTCCATACCAAGTGCGATACCGTGATCGGACCCGGCATCGATCAAGAGTGTGTCATATGGCGAGACCGGAGGCGCGGAGAGTACGCGGCCAAGTGTGTAGGTATTTTCCGGACTGCGGCCGAGCTTCGCTTTGAGTGTTTCATTCTCTATCTCGATCGCATCACGGGTATGTGCGGCGAGTGCGGCACTGTCTAAGAGCTCACGGAGGTGGGTATTGTCCGCTTCAAGTGATGACTTCGCGGTGACCTGGGTTTTGACCGCATCTATCCCTATACCGATCTCATCTTCAAGTGCCCAGAATGGACGCCCAAGAAATGCTAAGACTCCCCCGAGTCTGCTCGAGAGCGGTCCGCGCGCAAGGAACATTATGACCGAAAGAATGAACAGCGTCGCAAGAATCTTCCTGCGCCTGTCTTGTTTTATCTTGTCATGTCTGAAACTGGTGATCATCATAGAAATGCGAGAGATAAGAGATAGGAGTTAAGATGTAAGAAGAATGTAAGTCTTGTCTTGTGAGAAATTGGAATCAGATGCACTGGGAAGGTGTGCTAGTCATTCAAAATTCGATGAGATACGAAGTTTTGGACCGAAGTAATGTCGAGAAGGCTTAGTCAGACTAAGTCGACTCGACTTACTGAGGGAAAAACGAGTAGCTCGCGAATTTTGGATGACTACCTTGGAGGGAGTTCGTTGTCGTGTTCGATAAGTACCTCTTTGAATCCATCAATATCCTCAATAACTATCCCCGTCCCGCGCGCGACTGCCGTGAGCGGATCATCTGAGGTAGTGACCGGGATCTTGAGCGTCTGCTGCAAAAGCTCGGCAAGGCCGATGATGAGTGCGCCACCACCCACGAGGACAATGCCCCGATTCATCACATCCGATAGTATCTCGGGCGGAGTGGTCTCGAGGACCTCTTTGGTCGACTCGACCAAGACCTGGATAGACGGAAGTAGTGCCTCACGAATATCCGCATCAGTGACGATGACTTCGCGCGGAAGACCGGTCAGGAGATCGCGTCCGCGAATAGCTGCCTCCATCGGCTCCTTCGGCTTCATTGCCGAGCCGATGGCGATCTTCACATTCTCTGCGGTGCGCTCGCCGATAAGGATCTTGAACTCATCGCGGATGTATGAAATGATATCGGTGTTAAATTTGTCGCCCGCGATCTTGAGATTCTTTGAATTGACGATACCTGAAAGCGAGATGACCGCGATATCAGTAGTGCCGCCGCCGATGTCGATGATCATCGAGCCGACAGGTTCTTTGACCGGAAGACGGATACCTATAGCGGCTGCCATCGGTTCTTCGACGATGTAGACTTCGCGCGCGCCCGCATTCATCGCCGCATCACGTACGGCGCGTGTCTCAACATTTGTAATGGATGACGGCACACCGATCACGACACGAGGTCTTCCCCTCTTCTTTGAGATCTTGACCGCCTTGTTGATGAAGTGTGCGAGCATTTCTTCGGTCACTTCGAAGTCTGAAATAACACCATCCACCAGTGGGCGGATAGCGACAACGTGGCCCGGGGTGCGACCGAGCATCTGCTTGGCGTCCATGCCGACAGCGACCACGCGATTGGTCTTTTGGTTGAGCGCCACGACCGACGGCTCGTTGATGATGATTCCGTGATCACGAAGATACACAAGGGTATTTGCGGTCCCAAGGTCAATACCAATATCACTCCCAAGCATGTTATAGAAGCTCTTCCACATA
>JAYTVK010000010.1:0-8583 GCA_043744595.1 Candidatus Lloydbacteria bacterium | reverse complement strand
GCGCTAAAAAAATACAAGAATACCTCAAAGTCAGAACTGGAAGGATATCTGTTGTCGGTGAATGCTCCCGTTCTTCCACATAAATCCCTCGATATAGAAATGCGTCACTGAGACGATGAAGAATGCCTGCAGCACCAGGCTCGTGCCTCCCTCTTGCGCGATGAAGGTGAAAAATATCGCATACAGCGGGATACCGACAACAAAGAGCTTTGTGCTCGGAAGGAGCGCATCATAAATGAAATTATGCATGCGCTCACGATTGCGGTTCATGTCATGAGTGATATAGAAGATGAATGCAGTGATGTCGTGTACGACGCGCAGCGACGTGGCGATGAAGAACGGATAGCCGGTGAAGAATGCAAGGATGCCGATACCAGCGATACCTGCGGTCCCGAAGGCATAGAGCTTCCCTTCTTTTGTCTTACTGTGACGCACGAATGAAAGTGTGAGGACTATCGATGCGGTAAATAGCATAAGCAGTATCGGCGCCGCATATCTCTGAAGTACCGGTATTGCGACCGGAGGATAGATCAAAAAATATAAATAGAGTCCGAGCAGAATATTTATCCATCGCCAGGTCTGTACAAGAGGACTCTTGTAACGCATCAGCGACATGGTGACGCCGGTCTGCTGTGACACATTGTGATACAGGGTGTAGAGGATCAGGAGGAACACTGTTGAGATGAGTTTGAATGAAGGTAAGAGGAATGCAAGAAGCGCGATGAGTGGCAGTCCTAAAAGGAGTGGGCGCTTATAGAACACAAGATACTCCCGGTCAGCGAAGCTAAAGAAACTCGTGAAGATATGCGGCAGATTGAATAGGAGCGTGTACCACAAGAGCGTCTCCGGGTGACGCGGCAACAGATGTCTCCCTGCGTCATGAAAGAAAAAATGATCGCAACATATAAAGATGAGGACAAGCGGCAGAAAGAGATACACCGACAATAGTCCTTTTACTGATATGGGACGCATGGGTACTCGTGCTAGCCGAAATAATCGATCTTCATGCGTGTGCGCACTTCGTCCAAGGTCTCCTTTGCTGAAACGCGCGCGGCCTTTGTCCCCGCTTCGAGAATATCCATCACATGCTTCGGATGGCGGCTGAGTTCCTCGCGGCGCTCACGCAGCGGAGCGAACTGTTCATTGATGAGGTGTGCGAGGCGTTTCTTGAGTACCACGTCACCGAGCCCGCCTTTTTTGTACTGCTTTTTGAGCTCTTCAACTTCGGCTTTGTTCGGATCGAATACATCGAGGTACATGAACACCACGTTTCCTTCGACCTTCCCCTTATCACTGACATGGATATGCTTCGGGTCGGTATACATCTGCATGACTTTTTGCTCGGTCTCTTTTGCGTTGTCGGCGAGGAAGATGGCATTACCGAGCGACTTGGACATCTTCGCTTTGCCATCGATACCCGGCATGCGACCATTGTCAGAGAGAATAGGCTTGATGCGGTCGAATACTTTTCCGTACAAACGGTTGAAGGTGTCGACAATTTCATTGGTCTGCTCCAGGACCGGCAGTTGATCGTCACCGACCGGAATGCGCGACGAGCGAAATGTCAGAATATCTGCCGCCTGCGAGACCGGGTACGCGAGAAAACCGGCCGGGACATTTTCGCCGAAGCCTTTTTGCTTGATCTCGGTCTTCACGGTCGGGTTCTGCTTGAGGCGCGAGACCGTGACGAGATTGAGGAAGAACACCGTGAGCTCGGCTATCTCAGGTACCATCGACTGGATGAACATGGTGGTGCGCTTCGGGTCTATTCCGCATGCGAGGTTGTCGAGTGCGACCTCAAGTACTGCATGTCTGACTTTCTCCGGGTTAGCGGCATTATCAGTGAGTGCCTGCACGTCGGCGATCATATAGAAAAAGTCCGTCTTATCCCTTGCTGCTTCTTCCTGAAGCAGGAGGCGATTCTGAATGGAGCCGACATAGTGCCCCAAATGGAGCTTGCCCGTCGGTCTATCCCCGGTCAGCACTCTGCCCTTGTCTTTAATCTCTGGTTTGAATCCACCCTTCATTTCCGTCGTTTTCTTCATAATAGAGCGATTTTAGCAGAATTACAGGGTCTTTGGTAGGTGACAGAATGGAAGTCTGTAGTCCCTATGTTACGATAGCGTGCATGATCTTGTCTTTCGGAGCGGCAATGATCTTCCTCATTATTTCCGGCCTGATATCCTGACTTGCGAGCTGGTCCTCCGGTATCTCAATAAATTCTGCCGGCAGCGTCAAATCGACCACCCCTTCATGGTGATATATGAAACATATTTCGTGCATCGAAGCGTCAGTGTTATCAAAGAAATTCTCGATGATAGCCACAAGCTGCATTTGTCCAACTCCATATCCTGTCTCCTCCAGGACCTCTCTTTGCGCAGCTTCAAGTGACGATTCTCCTGCCTTCACTCTTCCGCCAAGCATAAAGAGGTAACCTTTTTTATTTTTCTCAAAAAGGTATCCCCTCTTGGTCTTCATAATAATTGCGACACGAATGTTGAGGGTAGTGCCCTCTAGTTGAATAGTAAGATCCATATAAAAGATATTACGCTGAATTCGTCATTATTCCCAGCGTGTCTCATTTCTGGTACGAAGATCCGTTTGGAAAAAGATTCAGATTTCCACAACCGCGCCTTCGTCTGGTGTCGGTGGCTCAAAAGTATCGATCGTCATTTCGATCAAATTTTTTGCGACTACTGACCGAGACCTCGATACCACGTTTCTTTCCCAGCGATCCCAAATGACATTTGTCGGCACACGAATATAGAGAATTATCGTAGTCGCTCCGACTTTCCTTGCGACCTCTCTTAGTTTTTCCCTGCTTGCACGAGTGTGGTTGGTTGAGTCATGCACAACGCTATCTGACTGTGAAAATGAGTCAACGATCTGCTCGTATGATCTTTCGAATATCTCTCCCCACTCTTTTTCATCAGGAAGTATATTCTTGTCCCAATCAAAACCTCGGGCTTGAAAAATGTCATCGATACGAACTACCGATATCGACGCGCGTTCTTTCAGCTGCTCGCATAGATATGTTTTTCCGGAATACGGAAGCCCGCACAGAATGAATAGTGTTTTCTGAGAAGAGCGTATCTTCTCAGAAACATCGTCAGGAACTTTTATCATCAGGTATTTTTGTCAGTTCATCTTTGAATTCGTCAATAATATTACGGTAACCGCATTTCTCCACAATTTCCCAAGCTTTTTTGTATGCAGCATCTCGCTCAGATTTTTTAATGTTATCCGCTAATCGCTTTGGGTCTTTGAGGACATTTAAATATATATCCTGGTGAGCAGCATGTACGAGTACATGGTTTCTTGTGAGTCTTGGCTCTATGTCACCGTACAGTCTTTTCCAAATCATATCCAGATCAGCTCTTGAGGTATTATCGCAGATAAGCACATGTAAAAGTTCGTGAGTTAATGTATCCACAAATCGCTCTGTGGGAACAAGTATTGATATTGTAAGCGGAGTGCTGAACCCTCCGCGCAGAGAGCGGACAATGTGGACATCTATTGCATTCGCATAGAATTCAAGCCCAAGCGTACCGCGCATTCCATTGATGATGGTCGATTCTTGCTCCCCCCATTTCTCTCGAAGTAGATCAATCTTCTTAAACAATTGATCGTTATCTATTGCCACGTGATCAGGATTATCCACAAGATACGCCTTGGTAAATATTGGATCTAAAAACCTATTGTAAGCAATGTGAATTCGTGGTGTCATAAAATATTGGTAAATTAGCAATTCATGCTTCTTTTCTGATCTTTTTCATTATATCCGTAACAAAAGTACTTTTTGCATCTGAATAGGCTCCTCGGTCATCACCTCCTGTTTCAATGAGAAATTTTTTGTGAGCAGCGTATGCTGCCGCAGTATCCGGATGCGCTCGAAGATAATCCCGGAACATGATCCGTTCTTCGTATGCTTCACTTGATACTTCGTACACGTGAACATGTACGAGCGGCACAATGCCATCACTTTTACGAAAGTACCGTCGCATAGGCTCAAACTCTTCGAACCTTGGATAGTATAAATAGTCGATGCTTTTGAGTTTATCTACACAAGGTATGACATCCGCAAGGTCGGATACACCGATGAGTATATCTATCTCAGATTTTGCAACCATTCCCGGAATAGAAGTACTCCCGAAGTGTTCGATGGAGATGATGTGCTCGCCAATTGCTTCCAGAATAATACTCTTTTCCGTCTCGAACATGTCTGCCCATTTAAGGTCATAATCATAAAGTATGACCGGTGCGATCTTAGTTGTTTCCATGATCTATTTTGGTAATTCGTTGTGGAACTCAGGTAATTCGATGCAGAACACTGAGCCCTTCCCTTTTCCTTCTGAGTCGACCCAGATATTGCCCTTGTGCTCTTCCATCATCTTTTTTGCGACATAGAGGCCGAGTCCGGATCCTGAAGTGTTGACCTTTGAGCCTTCTGCTCCACGGGTGAATTTTCCGAACAGATGATGGATATCATCTTGCGATAGTCCGATGCCGGTGTCTTTGATCTGTAGTAGTACCATGCCGTCTTCGCCATGTGTGGGTTCCTTCTTGAGGATCACGCGCACACTTCCTTGTGGAGTGTATTTGATAGCATTGTCTAAAAGATTCGAGATGATCTGGCGGATCTTGCCTTCATCAGCGACGACATTGAATTTCTCTCCGTCCGGGATATCTGTTTCGACATCGAGCTTTTTTTCTCCTGCGGCGACATGGAAGTCTTCTACCAGGTCGACGACCATCTTCTTGAGATCAAGCGGTACGAAGGTATAGGTCATTGAGCCCTGCTCTATCTTTGAGACATTGAGGAAGTCATTGATCATGAGCGCGAGTCTATCCGAAGAGTGGAAGATCTTCTGTATCGGGTCTTTCATTTTCTCAGGCAGTGTGCCATATGCGTCCTCAAGGAGAAGCGACGAATAGCCTTTCATCGCGGTCACTGGCGTGCGGAGTTGATGTGATGCAATAGAAACGAATTCACTCTTGCGGAGGTCCATGATACGCAGGCGCTCATTTGACATGGTCAGCTGCTGGTTCGTCTCTTCAAGAGTGGTACTCAATTTCTCGAGCATCTCACGTTGCTTGATCTCTTTCGCGACACTTTTTACCAGCAAATAGCCGATCAGTGATACGAAGGCGAGCGTCGTAAGCACAATAAAGAATGTCACTCGCTGCCCCTTCATAAAGAAAAGTGCAAAGATAAGAAACCAGAGTGCAGTGACCATTGCCTGTGCTGAAAATAATTTCAGATTGAATGCACCAAAGCGTATGACGATGAAGGTCAAGAAACTGATAAAGACAGGCATCATGAAGAGTCCTATCTGCGCATAACTCCAGTCTTCAGTAAAGCTGCTGACAATATTGCCGAACGCGAATGCGAGCAAAAGAAGCAGTACTCCGATGGTGACGTAGAGTATATTTTTGCGTTCGAGTGTACCCTTGATACGTATATAGCGATGGATCGCCGCAACAATAAGCATGATGGTAAAAGCGATCTCAACAAGATAGGTATAAAATGCGATGGGCCCTTCTTTGCTTAAGCACAAAGAGGTGTCGAATCCCGAAAGTGTATATGTTGTCGGAAGCATGATGACGATCGGGAGATACAGACCTATGAGTAGGAGCTTTTCTTTGAAGGAAATATCCGTTTGTTCGGTAAGTAGTTTCGAAAGATAAAAACCGCAGGCGTAGACGATCGGTTCGACAAGGATCTGAAGCGACCAAACAAACATGATGACATCGCTCCTGTTGCTGGCCCAAAAGATCGAATCAAGAAAAACCCACATTGAGAACGCAAACGTAAGTGCGAACAGTACCTGATTTGCCAGGCCCTTCCTGTTGACATAAAGAATGAAGATGCCGATGACAAAAGAAAGAAAAGCTATCGGTAAATGCGAATAGTAGACGAGGGGCGGGACATTGTCAGAGATGAACAAGTACGTCGGCGAGTTGAAACTGCAGGTTGCGGGAACGGCAAAGATATTACTGAGCATCTGGTTCATTGTAGCTTGCAGTCAATGAAGAAAGGATTCATACTTATACCTACATCATATTATGCTACGAGTAAAAGTAAAAGTTGTTGAAAGTCCATTACAAGGAAAAGGTATTGTCGCAGTCGAGTTTATTCCCAAAGGAACCGTCACCTGGCAGTATGACCCCGGTATCGATATTGCATATGACTCCGCAGAAATTGAGGCGCTTGGCGAAGAAGAGCGCGTTGATCTGATGCGATATCTTTACTTTGATTTCAAATTGAACAAGTTCATCCTGTGTTCAGATGACCAAAAGTATATCAATCATTCCGGTCAGCCGAACATCATGTCAAAACCTGAACAGGATGTTGCTGCCCGTGACATAGAGCCAGGTGAGGAACTTGTGTGTAACTATGAAGACTATGAGAGTGGTTGGTTTGACCGTCGTGACGTGAAAAAAGAAGATTTTTCCTGATGGCGCACCTACGGTGCCGTCGTAGTAGCTGATGCGGTAACCACATAGTCCTTAACGACCATCGTGCGATAAAACGTCAGAAGCACCGACGCTATCATAAGTAACAGTAAAGACAAAAAAAGTATGTTTGTGCGTTTTTCTGCGTGCATATCATCAGTATATATTGAAACAGATATTATAAAACTTTTGTGGGTGTGATGTCAGTGACACTGGGAGCATTGCTGCCTTCAGAAAGCAGTCTTTTTCTCCAAAGTAGTACGGTGATCAGTCCGTTCACTGCAAAAAGATACAGCGCATATATCCAGTCTTTGTGGACAAGTGAGAACCACGAGGAGACCGCAAGTAGATTTAGTGTACTTGCGATAGTTTCTATCAGCCATGCATTTGGGCTTTCCGCCTCAGGTTCGGCATATGATTTCTTTATGGTTGGAAGCAGCCCTATCAGATCGACGATGATACTGCCGATAAGACCCGTGGTCGGTGAGTTAAATATGATCCAAAGTATTCCCGACAAACACGCTCCGGCAAAGCACAACATATCAAGCGAGGTAAGCTTCGTCCCTTCTCCGTATCGAAGCGAAAGTATTGAAATGATGAGTGGTCCAACAACGTAGCTGAGTTGTATCCAGAAGTTTTCCTCCGCCCCCAATGCGTGTGAGCTCCACAGTATGAGCGTTCCGACCAGAGTCAGAATCCACCAGGTGGATCTACTTGGCCGAGTAACACCGGACAGTATCGAGTATATGTACAGAGTGTACGCGCAGAATGAGATCGTCCCGGAAATAAGTCCGATATGACCTAAAAAGATATTCATCTGTATAGTATACTACTGAATATTTTCTGCCGGATATTTTTTTCCACGGATCACAAAATTCACTTCCTCATCCTTGATCTCAAAGCGATCACGGAAAAATGCGATAATTTTCTCCTGATCGAGTCCGTTTTGGCATGTATAGACATCCGCAGAAATGAATCCTCTTGCCGGAAATGTATGCATGCTGATATGGCTTTCCTCAATAACAACAAACCCGCTCCATCCGCCGGGATCTTTAATGTCATTACCTGCGGCAAAATACACTACTGGTCCGCCAAGGATATGCATCCCTAATTCCCCCGGCAGTTCTCTCAGTGCGCTTTCGACGACTTCTTTGCTGTTCAGTTTGTCGTGGTTCCCACGGTAGCCATCAAGGGTAAGGTGCTCTCCGAAATGATTCATATCGTACAGAATTAAATTAGTGATGGAATATTCGTTCCAATTATATCCATCTATGCTTGGATATTCAAGCGATTTATGAACAGTACGCTTGTTTTATATCCCTTCACTCTTCAGTTCGCCAAGAAGTTTTTTCGCTTTGCTTGAAAGACGGGTCGGGATGCTGATGTTCACATTGATCAGAATATCTCCGCGTTTGCTGCGTGCTGTAGGGGCGCCTTTTTCTTTGAGGCGAAGAATGTCGCCGAACTTCACACCTTCGGGGATCTTTACGTCGAGCTTTTTGCCGTCGAGGTCGTTTATCATGTAGCTGGCGCCAAGGAGTGCATCAGTAAGCTTGATATCGAGGTCCATCACCAGATTGTCTCCCTCGCGATGGAATACATCGTGCGCTTTCACATGAATGCGCACGTAGAGGTCGCCGGGTATACCGTGCGCGACCGCTTGACCGCGCCCGGACATGCGGATCATCTCACCATCTTGGATACCTGCGGGGATCTTGATAGCTATCTCTTCCTGTTTCTTGGTGATACCGAGTCCGTCACAGGTCTTGCACTTTTCTTCAGGTACTTCGCCCTTGCCGTTACAAATATTACACGTAGTGACAGTCGAGAATGTGCCGAGGAACGAGCGGCGCTGTTCAGTAACCTTGCCCTTGCCGTTACAGGTCGAGCACTTCTTCAGTTTGCTGCCTGGTTTTGCACCGGAGCCGCTACAGGTATCGCAGACGCCGGTCTTACCCAAGACCACCTTGCGGTCGGCCCCATAGACGCTTTCAACGAAGGTAATCTCTATATCAATAGAAATATCACTGCCGCGCTCCACGCGCTGTCCGCCCTGATTTGCGAATCCACCTCCAAAGAAGTCATTGAAGATGTCTCCGAGGTCAACGCCGTCGAATCCTTGTCCAC
>JAYTVK010000009.1:0-2605 GCA_043744595.1 Candidatus Lloydbacteria bacterium | reverse complement strand
GATCATTCTCCATGCCAAAAGGATACGCAAATGAAACGATCGGGTGTCCGAGTTCTTTTTCGGTGACTTGCTTTGCATCGCGTATCTCATGGTCGAGCATCGCATCATCTTTGATCTTGGTGAGTACAGGATGTGTGCGCGAATGTCCGCCGATCTCAAAACCCGCAGCGTCGAGTTCTTTCACTTCACTCCAGCTCATCCAGTGTTTATTCTTGTGGTCGATGGGATTGGTGAACACAAAGAATACCGCTTTCATGTGATATTTTTTGAGGAGTGGATACGCATAGACATACTGATTCTTCCAACCGTCGTCAAAACTGAGGATGACCGGCTTCTTGGGAAATGCTGCGGTGCTACTCCCCCAATGAGAGGTGAGGTCGCGATAGTCGACCGCGGTGTATCCGTTGTCTCGCAGATAGATAAGCTCTTCTTCCAAGAGCTCCGGTGTCACATCGTACTGGTCTTGATACTTCGACTCGCCTTTCATGTACGGACGCACACTGTGATAGATCATTGTAGGGACATGTACCGACAGTGGCGATGATGTCGCGCTGGCATTACCCACAATGAAGTAGTGTATCGAGGTGGTACTCGACGGTAATATGGTCACCTCTCCCAGCTTCTGCGCGCTCACAGGAGTACCGGTCGCAGTGCCGGTGTCGAGCACATCGGGCTCAGTGAGATAGTCTTCTTCTTTTTCTATTTTACTCGTCATCCCGGCATACAGATCTTGCGGGGTCAGATGGAGCACAAACATGCCGACGAGCACACCGACCAGGATGCCAAAGAAAAATACTGCGGCAAGCAACCAAAATCGTTTGGGTTTTGTCTTCAGTGCTTTTCCTTGCAGCTCTTGTGGCAGGACCGGGGTCTCTGTGTGTGGCTGTGACACGTACGATTCCGCTTTCGTGTGCTTTTCTTTATGATGTTTCTGGTTTTTCTTGCTTTTTTTACTCATAGCGGAATTTCACCCAGTTATATCCTAACTCTCTCTCTGTGGCGAACTGGGGACAACTCGGCCGATTCTGGGATAAAAAAACCGCCCGTATCGAAATGATGACGGGCGGCGGGTCTTTGGGGATGTCTCGTGCCATTCAGTGCAGCGAGCCGAAGTCTTCATCGCACATGTAGCCGACGAGGGCGAAGATTGCTTCGTCGGGCATGCCAAGATCTCTGGCTTCACGAGAGATGAACTGGGCAAATTCGGTAAGCGGGAGTAACCCAAGCTCTTCCGAAAAAGCGAAGAAATGGACATCGAGCGCCCAACTGTCTTCGACGTCGACTCCAAAGAACACGAAGCACTGCAAAATGCCGTACAGCGCGGCATAGAGTGCACTCAGTACCGCGCTCTTGTCTTCGGACATGAGCACATCATTTGGAATGAGTCCTGACAGATAGACCAAATCCCAGTCTTCATCGTCGAGTGCGTCGAGTGACAGCTTGCCCGGAAGCGTGCCGTCCTCAACAGCAGCAAGCGTATTGCCTCCGACTATCTCGTCGAGGCGCTCAAGGAGTGCGGTCCGCGCCTCCTGCAATTCATCGAGTGTCGAGCGCTTTTCATCGTCGGTTGCAATCTGTTGCTGCGGCATATTTCCCCCATCAAATAAGAGAAGAACAGTACATATTCACTCTGCACTATCTAAAGCAAAAATTCAACACCAATTATTTCATTCGGTAACGAATATGCTGCCCTTCCATATACATTTCAGCTCTGCCTTCTTCGACGAACCTTTCCCATATCCTTCGTGGCGCCGATTCGTCAGTAACCGCATCATCGTGCATCAAGATGGTATCAGAGTTAAGCGGAGCACCAAAGCGAGCACGTGCATACCCGTCCATCTCGACGAGCCTCCGTGCACCGAGTCCTTGTCTCTGAAAACCATTGCCACTGCCCTTGGTATCTTCTTCGGTGAAGGTGCGGGTGAATCCTACGAATGGTTTCGACGAAAAATATTCACTTTTATTTGAGATGCTGTTGCGCAACTCACCGTATCCCGCCATTTCTCCATCGATGTAGTCCACCAGGTATGCGAGCTCTTCGGTATCTCCACCTGAATATGTTTTGGTCTGTTCAGCGATATACGTCAGGCTTCCGTCAGGATGTGTGAGGAGATAAATATGTGAAAAATTTCTCGGTAAATAGTCATTCGGTGAAATATATTTACTGCTGTTGGTTTCAATGTGCGTGAGAACATCTTCAGGGAGTTCATCATACGAAATGGGAACAATATTCGCTCCTTCATAAAAACCCGAGAAACGACCCTCCACCGACTCCACCTCGCGCTGTTCTCCTTCGGTGCTCATATTATTTCTTTTTTCGCTCAAGTTGCTTATTCTTCCAAAGTTCTATTTCTTTATGATTCCCACCGAGTAGCACCTTTGGCACACGATATTTCTTTTTCTTCCATACGAGTACTTCAGGTCGGGTGTAGACATCGGGGCTGGCAGTGCGCTCTTCTTCGACCGAATCAAATGATCCAAGTATGCCTGGGATCTGGCGCGCAACTGCATCGATGACTATCATCGCGGGTATCTCACCTCCCGTCAGGACGAACGGCCCAACGGTGATCTTTTCAGCTTTCGTTATTTTCTGCACCCGCGCATC
>JAYTVK010000008.1:0-2610 GCA_043744595.1 Candidatus Lloydbacteria bacterium | reverse complement strand
TGCATCTTGCGCGAAACCTTGGAAACGGGAAAAGCTTTCTTTGTGTCGGCGGAAGATGTCTTCCGTGAGGTCAAAGTTTTTCATCTTTTTCTCCTAGTAGTTGATGTACGGTTCTTTTTTGAGATTATCACGATACTTTATTGTGTCAATTTTTTCGCTCTAATTATCATTGTTTTTCGCCCTTCTCCAGGGTACAATCGTCAAATGGTCATCCTTATCAGCCTGCTTGCCTTCGTCTCGACCCTCCTCGGGGGAGTATTCGCGCTGCGTTTCAAGGATAAACTCCACTTGGTACTCGGCTTCTCTGCCGGTGCGGTCATCGGAGTCGCATTTTTTGACCTCTTGCCCGAAGCGCTCGAGCTCTCAAAGGATGTGGTGTCCGGGAAGACCATCACTTCGGTGGTCGCGCTCGGATTCATCCTCTATATGGGTATCGATAGATTATTCACCCTTCATGCGCATCACGATGAAGCCGCGCATGAGCAAGGGGGACACACGGCCGAAGAGAAGCGCGGTATCCTCGGAGCAGGGAGCTTGTCGTTCCATAGTTTCCTCGACGGTGTTGCTATCGGTCTGGCGTTCCAGGTGTCGCCGAGTGTCGGTGCTATCGTTGCGACCGCAGTCTTGGTGCATGATTTTTCCGACGGCATCAATACGGTCAATCTCATTTTGAAACACAGCGGCACACCGAAGACCGCATTCCGCTGGCTTGCGGTCGACGCAGCCGCTCCAGTATTGGGTGTCATCTCGACACTGTTCTTTCACAATCTTCCCGAATACATACTCGGTATCATCCTCTCGGTGTTCTGCGGATTCTTCCTGTACATCGGCGCAAGTGATCTCTTGCCTGAGAGTTACCACGGTCATCCGACCAAATGGACCACCTTCATGACCGTGCTCGGTATGGCAACGCTCTACATTGCCGTGACAGTTGCGGGTCTATAACAACGACAGCATTGATTATTTTTCAATAAGTGTATAATATACACCTACATGGAACACACTGACCCCCGATCAGAACCACATCTGCATTTTGCGGTACTTGCCGCGGATACTGCACTCTTCACCATGCGTGAAGGCACCCTCTATATACGACTTATGGATGTCGACCGTCCTCCGTATTTCATCAACATCAAAGGGCTTCCGGGGGGACTCCTCGATCCAGACGAGACAGCAGAGCATGCGGCACTGCGCCATCTTGAAGCGAAAGCCGGCATTGCAAAGAAAAAGATCTATGCGGAGCAACTCTACACATTCAGTCGTGTCGATCGTGATCCGCGCGGCAGGGTGGTGGCGGTCGCATATCTCGCACTGGTGCCTTGGGAGTCACTCGGCAAAGACGAACAAGAAGGAGAAGGTGTAAGTTGGGTCGCGCTTCCTGATGCAAAAAAGCTTGCATACGACCATGATGAAGTGCTCCAAGCGGCACTTGCCCGCCTGCGTTCACGCATCACCTATACCACCGTGATCCAGATGCTGATGCCTCCGGAGTTCACCCTCACTGAGCTCGAGCAAGCCTATGAATGCATCCTTGGAAAAGATATCGATAAAAGGAATTTCAGAAAGAAGATCGAGAAGCTTGAATTACTTGCGCCGCTCGAGCGATTCCGCGAAGGGGTGCGTTTCCGTCCAGCACGACTGTATCGCTTCAAAAGCAAAGAGGTCAGAGAGATTGCGATCATCTGATAAACATCAAGAAGGATATCAAGAAAGATATCAAAAAAAAGAAAAAGAAAATAAAAAAAGTGGCCCGTATCATACGGGCCACTTGGCTTTCATGCCGGCAGGAGTCGCTTACGCGGCTTCAGCCAGCTCTTCTTCCTCGAACGAAAGGGCGTTGCATGCTTCGGCCATGTGGGCGTGCATGAGGGTGCGGATCTCCATGTAGGTCTGCTCGTTGGTCAGCGCGCCGTCGCGGAACGCAACCTGCAGGAGCGATGCCGCTTCTTCTTCCGGCGTGCACTCGTTCTTGGTGAAGTAGTTGCCGTCAGCGAGGCGGCTGAGCGAGACATAGCCCTTGGGGCTCCGCTTGCCCGGGTCGGTGATCGGATCCTTCTGGATGTCGACCGGCAGGCCGTCCACCACCACGTGCGTCGCTTTGAGCGAGATGCCCTGCGTGTCGCGCGAGTGGTTGCGGACGATGCCGCCGATGCCGATGACCAGATTCGAAGCGGCGTAGCCCATGTTCATCATCAGCTGCAGTACCTTCTTGTAGCGGGCGATGTACATGCCGTCACCATAGATCAGGCCGACCTTGGCATTGAGGACCTTGAAGCCCTTCGTGTTGACCGTGTGACCGAACACCTTGTCGAGGAGCCGCAGGATGCCAAGCCACTCGTCAGAGCCTTCTTCCTTGGCGCTGTCGCCGCAGATGATCTTCACCGGGTCGCCCGAGTCCGGACGGAACACCACCTTGCCGTCCCGCGACAGGATCTCATCCTTGCGGAGCGGTGCGATGTGGCCGCAGAAGTCGTAGACGTTGGTCGTGTCGGAGACGACGCTGACGATCCCGGTCGGGTACAGGCGCAGCATGTTGTCGATGTACGCCAGGTCGTCGCCGGAGAACGAGCAGTGGATCGCGTGTTCCGAGGCGGGGACCGAGAGGATGAA
>JAYTVK010000007.1:0-2638 GCA_043744595.1 Candidatus Lloydbacteria bacterium | reverse complement strand
CGTCCACTGCTGTCTTGTCCCCGAACTTCTTTGAAAGACGTTGTACCTTGAGCATGACTTCATTATAACAGAAAAGTGCCGAGGCAAACCTCGGCACTTTTCTGTCTTTTCCTTTATCTGTTCGAATAAGGCCTTGTTAGATCTGTGCCTTAAGCGATACGAGTGCGGCATTGAATGCATTCGTGGTAAGCGACGAACCGCTGACCACAGCGATATCCGTGAGATCACTCAATTTCTTGCCGACGACCGCCGCGGAAAATCCGTCACGGAATGCGGTCTGTCTACGCACGGCAATGGGGTTCTCTGCAAGTACGGTACTTGCAGCTTCAGTGATAACACCGGTCGCGTCTACCGTGAGCATGAATGTGACCTTCTCCTCTCCGGAAGGATCGCGATATGTCTGTGATGCAGAAAGCTGCTTTGCATTTGCAGTTGCCGCAGGAGTAGGAGCGACGGCCGTTGGGAGTGGTGTGCCGGTAGTTGTATCTGCCGGAGGAGTTGCATCTGCCGCAGCGGCAGTTTGGTCAGATCCTGACTTTACTGTGAACTTGTATCCGACAACCGCGAGTACCGCGACCAGGACAAACAACGATGCTTTCTTGAGATTGCTCATGATGATGGTGAGTTAATGAATTTTTATCCTATCACGAATAGCAATTTATTGAATACGCACCAAAAGGAAACCTCTCGAATACCTGAATATATCAGTATAATTCGGCTTTTATTCCGGGTGAGTAATAAATGGAGAAATCGTTCCTTAGGATGATATATTGAAATGCGAAATGCCCGGCGAGTGTTTCCGGTGATACAAAAAACAGGCAAGTTGCAAGCATGTCTGCCAAAAGCGTCGAGTCGGCTATCACCCAGGTAGCGAGAATATCCCTTGGGGACTCAAGTGTTGTGGGGTCGATGATATGGTGATACTTTCCCCATGCACGACGGTTCCCTGCCGACCCGCAGATACTTTCATTCTGGAGCGTGACCGCACCAATGACCTCTGAGACATCATTTGGATTCTCTAAGCCGATACGAAGCGGGATGCCTGTTTCGCTTAGGTGTTTGATATCTCCTCCCGCATCAATAGTGAATGAATGCTGACCGTTTTCCATCAATACCTCAGCAACGAGATCAATGAGATATCCCTTCCCTGCTGCACCGACATCAAGCAGTGCGGGGTGCTTCATGGTCAGCATGCGACCATCCAATGACATGGCTTCATCCCACGAAGGGGGCGTGTGCAGTGTTTTTGGAGTGAGTGAATATTCCTTATCGTATCCCGCTTCTTCCATGACACTGCCGATAAGTGGAGTCACCTTACCCTGGGTTATGTCATGCACTCTTTTATAGAGTTCAAAAAGTTTTGGTCCATCAAGTGGAAGCAGATAGCTCCCGGCTGATCTAGCCATTTTTGAAACCAATGTATCGTCACGAAAACGCGAGTATGCATCATCATACTCATGAATACGTTTTAGTATCGTTGCAAGAAGTTCGTCCGCGAGCAAGGGCGAGAGTTCGTGGGGCGTGCTGATGACCCACATGGTCCCTATTGCCTCAAAGCGGAATGTCGTTCCTCCCATACTGCTCATGTACCTATTATACCTTTGCTTCTGACTCAATGCTTCGAATAGCATTGTTCCACCCTGATGAGGTAAGCGATGAACCGGAGACGAGTGAAAGATCCACATCGGTGATCTTCTTCCCTGTTACCATCGATTTATATCCGGAGATGAACTGTGCACTATAACGCTTCGAGTCGTGGTCCTTCGCATTTGAGACGACCGTAGAGTCAGTAATGACGTCATTCTTAAGAGTGATGGTCACTGTCAGTGATTCGGTCTTACCCTCCGGAACATTGTAGCTTGCGGTGGAAGTATATGTGCCGTCCTTGTACGCTGAAGTCACTGGTGCTGCCACTGTTGTTGTTACTGGTGGAGGAGTAGTGACTGCTGCAAGAGGTGCGGATGTTGGAGTAGGAACAGTTTGGGCCTGAGTTTGCGTTTGAGTAGCATCCGCAACAGTTGCCACCTGCGTACTCGAGCGCCCCATGGCCATGTATGTGCCGGTGCCGAGCAGTATCACCACAAGTCCGGTAATTGCGAGAAATGATTTTGAGTTCATGTTGAGTTTACTACTTAATTAAACACCTATTCTGCATAAGGAAGATTCGGTATACATATATCTACGGCCACGTATAAGCTTTTGGTGCAAAATAAAATCGCCCTGCCAAGTGATCGGCAAGACGATGGTCGGCGTGAAGGAGTCGAACCCCATCTTTCGGCCCCTTGCCGAACGTTCTACCGATTTTAGCCCGGTGATCATGAGTGACCGGTGAGGTCACGACACGTACCGATGACTCATGGTAAAGCCATATAACCAAAAATTGAACTACACACCGCTTGAGAAAAACAGATACTCATTGCGAATTTTTTGCAGAGGCAGCGGGAATCGAACCCGCGATGACTCACGTAGCCCTAACTCCCCACTGGATACCTCTGCAAAAAAATCATTCAAGGAACTTTTTCACTTATCAATCAATCCATACAGTTATCGTGGCAGCTACCTACTTTCCCCAATTTGCGTCAAGTATCATCGGTGCAACTGCATTTCACTTCCGGGTTCGGAATGGGACCGGGTGGTT
>JAYTVK010000006.1:0-2651 GCA_043744595.1 Candidatus Lloydbacteria bacterium | reverse complement strand
CATAGCGGCGCTTCTGCTGAATAGTGATATCTGCGAGCGCTTCTTTTGCGCGTTGCACCAGTGAAACGAGGCGATTATAGCTCATAATGACCCAGGCTGCGGCGACGACGAGGACGATGAGTATTGCAGTCATAAAAATGTGAAATTAAGTGAGATCGAAATAATTATTGATACCTACTATTTGGGAGGACCGAACATGCTACTCGCTTTCAAACGACGGTACATATAGCATGCAGCGCGATACACCAGCCACAACCACAATCCGTACCATGCGAGATAAAGGAGCATGATAGGCAGGTGCACGAGCATCACCAGGAGCATGTCGATGAACTCGGTCAGGTCGCCAAGTGCCTGCTTTGCAGCGGACTTGAGAACAGTGAGCGGACGCCACTCATTTGTGACGGCACCCGGAATAGCTTCCTGACTCAGGTACACATCTATTGATGAGAGTGCGACTTGGCGCGAGAGATAATCGAGCTGACCTTGGAGCTGCTCTATCTGCGAGCGGGTATCATTGAGGGCACGGGTGACTTCGAGTACTTCGCTTATCTTCCCCGAACGTTTCATGATCTCGACATATGCGGCTTCTGCGGCATGCAGGTTCTTGAGGCGTGATGAGATATCGACGAACTGGGCCGAGACATCTTGCACATTCACACTCTCGTTCTCGACACGCAGTGAAAGTTTCTTGATCTCCCCCATTGCGGTATCGAACTTCTCTGCCGGGACCCAGATGGTGATATTGCCGCTCTTCACTCCCGGGCTGTACTCGCGGAAACTGGCATTACCCGGCTGTCCCCCAAGCGACACGCGGATGGCATCTACTTGAGCAGCTGTGTCTTCGGTATTCTTCACCAGGAGTGAGAGGTTGCCGCTTTTGATGATCTTGGCATCACCTAAGGGGGGCGCTGCGGGTGAAGTCGGCACCGGTGCATCGACGGGGTAAGCGATCTCGGAAGCCGCATTGTACGAGGGAGCACCACCGTCGTAACTGTCCGCCACCTGGATACCCTGCATGCGCATTGCTGCACTCTTTGCGAATCCTCCATACATCATCGGCGCAGCTGAGGTGGTCACACTCCCGGAAAGCCCGAGTGACGTTGGCATCATCATGTTTCGGAAGTATGACGTGACAAACACAAAGACGACCACCAGCACAATGCCGATAATCACCCGCTTCGGAGTAATGGACTTCATTTCATTCATACGAAAATAAAAAGTAGTTGTTAATCTGCCTGAAATTATAGCAAATAAGAGATATGCGCGTAAGCAGGACGAGCAAAAAAGAAAAGGCCGCGACACTGGTGGTATCGCGGCCCCTTTTGACCGTAGCCGGCTGGATCAGCCGGTGAAAGGTGTGAGCATGCTGACCGCCCCCGAGGCGAGACCGAATTCGTTCGGATCGTCGACCTTGGCTTGGTGCCAACATCCCGCCTGTCTGCACAGGCCATCGAGCAAAGAGCATTCGCCTGAAGCGGCGCCGTCGTCGTCACCATCTCCCACATCGAACGCACGTAGCGACGGGGGTGGTGTGTTGTTTCCAAATGTCATCTCGAACTCCTCTACATTCTTTCGTTGATGGGAAGTTTTTTGCGTCATTCCTTGCGGTATGTCGCAACTTCAGATTCAACCTTTTTAGTTGTTATGTCAATGGTTAGAGTGGGGACGGGAAGAAAAATGTGACAAAAAGAAGGGCCCGGCTTGCGGGTCCCTTTTGGTTCAGCTGGCTTGTGGGTCAGCCTTGTTCTTCTGAGGCGCCTTCGTGTGGCGGTTGTTCGGGCTGCGTGTCATCGGTGCGCTTGCTCTCGCTGCCGCCGATACGGAAGTTACCGAGGGTGACGCCGTGGCCCACACCCTGCGTAAGGGCTTGTCGGCGACGATCGGTGTCGCTGTTGAGGTCTGATGCATCTCCAGATCGCGATGGCATGTGATCTCCTTGTTCGAATCAAAAGAAAATTGAGAGGAAGTTCTATTGCACCTCGCTTTGCGAAAAACGCGGTACTTCATTACTTTCATCTTTTGTTGAGCAGATGTCAACGGCCTTATGAACAAAACACCCGCCAAGCGGCGGGTGTTTTGTTATAGCGATCACTACTTCGTAGTTCTTAATAGTCCATTCCGCCTCCTATACCACCCATCCCTCCCGGCATCGGCATATCTTTCTTCTCCTCAGGAACGTCAGAAATAGCAACTTCGGTAGTCAGGAGAATAGCAGCTGCAGAGACAGCGTGCTCGAGTCCTGCGCGGGTGACCTTCACCGGGTCGACGATGCCTGCTTTCAGCATGTCAGCGACCATCTCATCCTTGGCGGCATCATAACCGGCGTTGCCCTTTGACTCGGTGATCTCTTTGATGAACACTGCCGCATCGTCGCGACCGGCATTGAGCACTATCTGCTTAAATGGAGCAAGCAGCGCGTCAGCCACAATATGGTAGCCGATGAGGAATTCAGAATTTTGTTTGTCGAAGTGTCCCTTGTGCGCGAGTTCGCTTTTCTCATTCTTAGAGATCTTCTCCGACAGCATGCGCGAGACCCGTACCAGCGCCGAGCCGCCGCCGGTCACTATTCCTTCTGCAATAGCAGCCTTGGTCGCTTTGACCGCGTCTTCTATTTTGAGCTTGAGATACTTCATCTCAGTCTCGGTCGCTGC
>JAYTVK010000005.1:0-9059 GCA_043744595.1 Candidatus Lloydbacteria bacterium | reverse complement strand
AGAAAAGTGACGGAGGTCCTCCGATGCATCCATTGTATCAATTTTGAGGCTTATCCTGATTGGGTTTTTTGATGATGTGAGAGTAACTGTGGATAGGTTGATGATCTTTTTTAAAAAATATATAAAAAATCGCCATGACGAATGGAATACCTTTTAAAGCGCTCTATTGCCTCACAGATGAACGAAGCACGATAAAGAGATGCACCCCCATCTCGTTCAAAAAAAGTTTTGCATGCGAGCAAGAATGCGAATGAGTTTTATATTGTGAAAACAATGCAACATAAAAAATTATTTGTACAGACGAACGGATATATGAAGAATACAAAAATCACTCATCGAGTGATTTTTGAGTGAGCACAAATAAAGAAATATTATTTTTTTCGGTTGAGCAACAGTTTTGTCAGAAGGAATGCGAGTCCGAATCCAAAGAATCCACCGACAATGACATCGACCGGCCAGTGCACTCCCGCGCACACACGAGCGACAGCGATGATGACTGCAGCAGCGAGGTACCAGTGACGTATCGGAAACTTGTCGGCATACACAATGCCCGCAAGTGCTCCGAACATGGTCGCGTGTGCGGAAGGAAATGATCCGAATGCGTCACTTTCGGAAACCAGCGGGAGAATATTGTCGTAATACGCGAACGGTCGCGGGAACGGAAAATAGTGCTTGAGTGAAAGCGCGATAAGCCAGATGAAAATGAGTACTGCGGAAGTGCTGGCGATAGTACTTATGATCTTCTTTCCGCTCTCTTGGCGAAATGACTCATAGAGAATGACCGAGGCAAGCACCAGATACGGGAACCACTCGGCAAAGAAGATGGTGAGTGTCTGCATCACGCCGGAGCTGTTGCCGATCGCAAAGAAAAAGTGAAACACATCTTGATTGAACGAAGAGAGCATCATCTTATCCTAACACAGATGCATCCCCCATCGCAGATTTTCGGATACGATGTTCCGCGAGGATGCTGACGTTCTTGAAGATCATCGCGACCGTGATAGGGCCTACTCCTCCCGGGACCGGAGTGAAGAGTGACGCGACCTCCGCACAGCGAGGATCTGCATCACCGACGATCTTTCCCCCGTCTTCACTTGTGCCCGCGTCAATGATCACTACTCCGTGCTTCAGCATCTCCGGCTGGAGTATTCCCGGCTGCCCGACTCCGCTCACGATGATGTCTGCTTCACGCGTCAGCTCGGCGAGATGTCTCACCTCTTTGTCTACCACGGTGACATGCGCATGATTGTGACGCATCAGGAGTGCCGCAGGCGCACCGACCAGTCTGCCATGACCCAAGATAAGTACGTCCTTCCCTGCTACCCCGATCTTGTGATGCTCGAGAATTTCTTGTATCGCACCTGCGACCGGAGGAAGGATATGCGCCGACCCCTTTCTAAATTCCGCACTCGCATCGTGCGAAAGCATGTCGATATCTTTATCACGCCGGACCGCATTTAATACTGACTGCGTCACTATACTCACAGGAAGTGGCAGCTGAATGACCACGCCATCAACAAGCGGATCATCTGTGAGTAGTGCGACATGTTTACACAATGTTTCAGTATCGATGGTTTCTGGAAAGTGAAATTCTTTGAGCATCACTCCGACTTCGAGTGCTGAGCGTTTTTTGATGCGCACAAAACTCTCGGTGACGGGATTGTTGCCTACAATGACGATGCCGAGTATCGGGGGTACACCAAATGCCCTCACGCGTGTTGCGATCTTGTGTTTGAGTGCTTCTGCAATAGCTTTTCCGTCGACGAGCATGGGTTTTCATCCTAACACAGGATGACTGTTTCGCTTTATCTGCTTTGGATCTTAGCGCTTTGTACGCAACACTGTATCGATGCGTCCCGCGAGTTTCACCATGTCTTTTTCCTTCGCGCCGCGGGTGGTCTCTGCGGCCGTACCGAGTCTCACACCGGAGGGATCCATCGGCTTGCGGGTATCGAACGGAATGGTATTCATGTTGACGATGATGCCGGCAGCTTCGAGCATGGTCGACGCTTCTTTTCCGGAGACACCATTCTTCCATGTATCCAAGAGGAGCAGATGATTATCGGTACCACCGGTGACTATCCTCCACCCGAGCCGCTTCAGCTCCGCCGCGAGTGCTGCGGTATTCTTCACTATTTGTTTTGCATAACTCTTGAATGTAGGCTGCGATGCTTCATGGAGCGCGACTGCGATTGCGGCGATGGCATTCTCGTGAGGACCTCCTTGCATACCAGGAAAGATGGCTTTGTCGACTTTTGTTCCTATCTCACGCGCGTCTATCTTCGAGAAGATGAGTGCGCCGCGCGGACCACGCAGTGTCTTGTGTGTCGTGGTCGTCACCACATCCGCATAAGGAAACGGCGACGCATGGGCACCGCCCGCGACCAGTCCCCCGATGTGCGACATGTCGACCATCAGGTATGCACCGACCGCATCGGCTATCGCTCTGAATTTTTTCCAATCGATTTTTCTCGGATATGCGGTGAATCCTGCAACAATGATGTTCGGCTTTTCACGCTTCGCGATCTTCATCAGCTCATCGAAGTCGAGTCGCTCGGTCTTCGCATCAACTCCGTACGGGATCTGCTTCCAGAATTTTCCTGATACGGATACTGCATGACCATGTGTAAGATGTCCGCCATGCGCGAGCATCATGCCCATGATCTTTCCTGTCCCGTCGTGAGGCAAGAGTGCAGTGTATACCGCAACATTCGCAGGCGAGCCGGAGAGCGCTTGTACATTCACCTGCCATTTTTTAGGAGAGAGCTTGAACAGTTTCAGTGCGCGTTCTTGTGTGAGGCGCTCCATCTCGTCGACAACCGAGTTGCCGCCGTAGTATCTGCGTCCGGGATATCCTTCAGAATATTTATTGGTGAACACCGAGCCAAGTGCTTCGCGCACATCAAGCGATGCGTAGTTCTCTGAGGCAATAAGATTCACCACCGACTTCTCGCGCTTGGCTTCTTTGGAAATAAGCGCGGCAATTTTTTTATCTTTCATAGTGAAAAAGTTAGGGATATAACTGATCGTCGAACGTACCTGGGTAAAGTGAAACGACATGCGGAGGCATGTATGTATTCACTGGGAGTTTAAGTACGTTACACCATAGGATAAAGATAAGTTTTGAATGCATTCATTGTACCGCATGCAGAAAAAAGCTGAATGTTGACAGCTTGTACTCAAATGGCTTGATGGGCTTCGAGGATCTATTTTGCTTTTGCGGCCTTTTTACTCACTGCTTTCGATGAGAGCTTCTTCCACTTCCCTTCTTCAAGTGTCCCGAGATTGATCTCGGCGATGCGCACGCGCTTCAGCATATTCACTTTATTACCGCTTTTGCCGGCCATGCGGCGGATCTGACGATTTTTGCCTTGATGGAGCGTGATCTTGAATCGACGACCGAGACGTTCGATCTTGTCTGCCTTCGCCATGCCGTCGGTCAGCCTGAGGCCTTTCTTCCACTGCTCTATTTCGCGATCTGAGAGCGGTGAGTCGAATTCCACTACGTATTCTTTCTCGGTCTCAAATTTTGGATGAGTACTACGATATACCAAGTCTCCGTCATCAGTGAGGAGGAGGAGTCCGCAGGAATCTTTGTCGAGTCTGCCTACAGGCTTAAGGTGCTGCAGCTCTTTCGGGAGAAGATCCATCACCGTTGGCGCGTCACTCTCGTCATGCTTACGCGAAGTGACGTATCCTGAGGGCTTATTGAGCATGATAGTGGTAGGGTCAACCTTGGTATTTACGATAAGTTTACCTTTGAAGGTGACTTTATCACCCTTTTCGACTTGGTCCCCCAGCGTGGCCCGTTTTACCCCTAAAAGCACGTTTCCTAGGGCTATTTCCTTATCGGCAACCCGGCGGGAGATACCGGTCGCTTGGGCGAGATATTGATTGATACGCATATACTCTCATGCTACCTGAAACAGGAAAAAACGCCACCACTTGAGAAATTTTATGTCAAAATGCGTTCACGTCGTCATTCTTCAGAAAATGGAATATTCCGAGCTGCGCCGCGAGTGACTGTGCGGTCTCATTATGATCGACAACCGAAAGCGGAATGAGTGATTTATTTTTTTGGGGCAAACTCTCAAATAAATTTTTTCCGTGCGAGAACGGAATAGTGCGGTCTCCCGTGCTATGGACGATGAGTACCCGCCTTGCAGTCTTTGCCCACGAAATATTGTCGAGATCGGTCCTCAGCATCAGTCCGACCGGATAGACCAGGTACACTTCCCCAGCACGCGAGTGGAGCGTATCAAGCGGAGCGATGAGGATGAGAGTACTACCTGGCATAAGCGATGAATGATATGACGCCGGACCGCTGCCGATACTTTCACCAATGATTGCAAGTTCAGAAAAATGTTTTTGTTTCACCCACACATCTACCCGTGATGCATCAGCGAGTACACTTTCGACACTCGGGCTCTTTCCGTCGCCCGCGAATCCGCTGTACTCGACCATCAGCCAGGAGTACCCTGCATGCTCGATTGCGGTGCGATAGTATGCTCTATCACACGCGCGGTCGCCGTTGCCATGATAGAGTACGGCGATCTTCGTAGACGTTCCGTTCTGAAAGTAATATCCGCGTGTACCGTTCATGTCGACTCGCACTGCATCAGATAGTTCAGAGCAATTTTCAAACGGAATATGGTTCGGGAAAAATAGCATTGCATCCTGCCTCACGTAGAGCACCACACCGAATGCAAGGTACGTAATGACGATGACGCGCAGTACTGCTGCGCCGATGGCTCTGGGTGTCAGTTCCGGAAATAATTTCATCATCGATTTTTTCTAGAGTCCCGAACGCGACAACAGCGTCTTGATGGTCTTGAGAGCTATTTTGATATCGAGCGCGACCGAGCGGTTCTTGAGGTAGTACAAGTCATAGGCAAGCTTTTCTTTTGTCTCTGCGACTGCCACACCGAAATGCGGATGATTCTCGTGGTGTACTTGCGCCCATCCGGAGAGTCCGGGGGTAATGAGATGACGCATATTGTAGTACGGGATCTCTTTGGTATAGAGCGCGGCAAGTTCGGGCATCTCCGGCCGGGGACCAATAAGCGAAAGTTCGCCCTTGAGTACGTTTATCAGCTGAGGCAATTCATCGAGCCGCGACTTGCGCATGAATGATCCGAACACAGTGACTTTTCTGTCTGCAATATTCGACTCACAGGTCATAGTGCGGAATTTGTATACCGCAAATTTCCTATTCCCTTTTCCAATTCGTATCTGATTGAAGAAAATAGGTCCGGGTTGCGCGATCATCGTGCCGATAATAATGATCGGGTAAAACACAAGTGAAGGAACAAGGATGAGGAACGCGAGTGTGATATCCATCAGGCGCTTGAATAGATCATAGCCAAAATGCGCTCGCGAAGAGACATTCTCAAGGAACCAACTATAGCCTATTAAGGAGAGCGGGATACGGTCGAAAATGTCTTCGTAAATACGATACTGATCGACGAACCGCACGTGCGAGAAGATGAGGTTATATAACTTCGGAAGTATCGGTGCGACCTTCTCGTTCTCGATATCAATGACGATGAGCGAGACTTCTTCGGAATAGATACGTGAAAGCACCTCGTCGTCAAAGTCTATTCCTTCTGCTTTATCGAGGTCGACCCAGGTGATGAAGTTCATCGGATAGATAGGGTTGTCGTTGACTGTCTGATAGAGCTTGCGCGTGTCGTGTCCCGAACCTATCAAGACCGCATGTTCTTTGCGGCGCAAGCGCAGGAACTGCACACCAAAGATACGCCACAGACTGATGCATACGAATGATACGAGGAGATAGAGGAAAAGATTGGTCTTCGGAGCGATGCCCACATCCGGGATAAGGTAGAAGAACAGTACTGCAATAATACTGTTGATCAGCTGAGTGTTCAGAATGGTCGCAGGGATCTTTGACTTGAACACCACCGTATGCGGCTCATAGAGATTCGCGATATAAAATACCAGTACCCAGACGATGAACAAGTACGAGAACGGGACGAGATGCAGGTTGATATTGAACTGCGTGGGGATCTCGAGGTAGCGCAAAAGCAGCGTCACCCACAGGGAGAGGTAAAGGAGCACCACGTCACCCACGAAAATCGTGAGCATCTGAAGTGTAGGCAGTCGCCGCATATATATAAGAACGATAACAAAAACCGGGGCCTAAAGGAAGCATTCATGAGGCACTTTTGGGTACTAATCACCTTGCCGAGAATGGTATAGTTATAAGCACATATATGGAGGAAAATGACCAAAAACTGAAGATTCTTTACCTCATCACCAAGTCAAACTTTGGAGGGGCGCAGCGCTATGTCTACGACCTTGCGACCCATGCCGATAAAAAAGGTCACGAAGTGGTGGTCGGATTCGGGGGCGAGGGACTTCTCAAAGAAAAGCTCGAGTCGGCAGGCGTCCGCACCATGCAGATAGATTCGCTACGTCGTGACATGAATGCGAAGAGTGATGTGCGCGGATTTTTCCGACTACTTGGTCTCATGAAGAGCGAAGCCCCGGATGTCGTACATCTCAATAGTTCGAAAATGGGAGGACTTGGCGCGCTTGCTGCACGCATGATCAATGTACATACGCACGTCACCAATATCATCGGAGAGAAACGCACTCCGATGCGCATCATCTTCACCGGCCACGGCTGGGCGTTCACTGAGGAGCGTCCTGACTGGCAGCGCGCACTCATCGCAGGTGGTCACTGGCTGACGATACAACTTTCTCACAATACTATCGCCGTATCAGAGCGGACGCGCGACGAGGTGGCACACATACCACTCACCCGACATAAACTCTCGGTCATTCATAACGGAACTGATGACATCAAGACACTCGCCCGCAGGACTGCACTCATGCATATGCTCGGCGAAGAACGCATGAAAGGTCTTCCGAAGGGAACGGTCATTATCGGCACTATCGGCGAGCTGCATACCAATAAGGGTCACCGATACGCACTCGAGGCGCTTGCACTCCTCAAAAAACAGAGCAAAATCCCGTTCCGTTTCATCATCATCGGCGACGGCGAAGAACGCAGCAGACTCGAGGAGCTACGTGATGTACTCGACCTCACCGAAGAAGTGGTCTTCCACCAGAATGCGAACGGCAGAGAGATGCTCTCGGGATTTGATATCTTCCTGTTCCCTTCGGTCAAGGAAGGATTTCCCTATGCACTCCTCGAGGCCGGTAATGTCGGACTGCCGACCATCGCCTCCGCAGTCGGCGGTATCCCGGAAGTAATAGATGATATGCAGTCCGGGATACTCATCCAATCAAAGAATCCCGGCGAAATCGCTCGTTCACTCTCCTACCTCATGGACCAGCCACAGCGGCGTGCGGAGTTCGGAGCGGCACTGCAAGAGCGCATCAAGGGACGCTTCAACGTAAAGACGATGGCAGAAGAGACATTCTCACTCTATAGCGACCGTACGTGATCTTTAGCGGCTCGGAATATCTCCTACCAACACTCCGTCGGTTGTTTGCGCTATGACATTGCCGTGAGGGTCGATGATACTGGTGATCCCTCCTTTTGTTGCACGCAGAATATATGCATCATTCTCTATCGCGCGCACTTTTGCCATCTCTTGATGCATGACCCCCGCAGCAGCACCCGGAAAAATACTGTCATTTGAGGAAACCAGGATGGGACTGCCTTTCTGTAGTGCGATGTTTGTATCTGCTACCTCCGAGCAAATGAGCGCATTCCATGATGTTCCGTTCGCTTCCAGACTCTGTGCGGCGGGACCGGGGGCGAATCTGACATACATCGGTATCGGTAGCGAAAATGGAACATATTCGGTGAACGGTACGAGCACACGCTTTTCATAGTATCCGATAGGGCTCCCCGCTCGATAGAGCACCAGAGAGTTGTAGTGCTTTCCTTCGCGGTATGTATGAAGACCAATCGCAAGCGTAGTGCTTGCATGTGCGCGCGAAAGTGCGAGGAGATCCTGATACAGATCATCCCGCCCAGGAAAATTGATCAGACTATTCTTTACCAGTGCTCCATCGGATTCATTCAACTCGAAATACGGGAATGCGTTTTCAGGTAAAAGCATGAGGTCAGGATCATGAGTGAATGCGGTCTGCATCTTTTCTCTGTATGATGCATATCCGGTACTCCCGATACTTGCATCGGTTGAAAGCGAGGTGCCAATGAGTGCGATGCGCAGGGTTTTCCCTTCCCCATGTTCAAACCCATCGCGAACGACAAGTAGTTGGAGTAAGAACAGTACAGCAAAAAACACAGTGATGAGGGGTTCTTTTACCCATGCATATGTCACCGGAGATCTCCGATGCTTTTGTAGAAGGTGAGCGATAGCCGCACTGACATAAACCGCAACAAATGATAGCCCATAGACACTTGTATATGCCGCAACATTTTTAATGATAGAGGTATCAGCAAGACTGTATCCGAGTATACCGATACTGTATCCCCATAGTCCAAAGTTGGTCAGTCCCCACTCGAGTAGCACCCATACAAATGCAGTAAGCGGAACACCCCATGTGTGCGAAATAAATTTTCTCGCCACAGGAATGACAGGAAGAAACACCAGTGTATGCCATACCGCTGTGAGTATCACGAGCATAAGATACTGAGTATTCTCGCTCACTATCTTGTTGAGTCCGCGCGTACCCACCCACCATGAGCCTTCGACCTGCATCAAGGGGTACACCGCACAGAGCATGTAGAGAAGGATCGCTCCTCCGCCAAATGTGTATGCACGCAGCCGCGACACACGCGGATCAGTAAGAAAAAGAAACAGCGGGATAAGCGCAACGAGTACAATAGGGCCCAGCCCCACCCAAGGCAGCGCAAGGATAAGCAGTAGAGCGGAAGCAAGCGGGTAGTATAGAGAGTTCGCACTATCTATCGCCATATTGATGTAAGAATGGGGACGAGTCATGATGAAATTATATCAGTTATCTGTGCTTGCCTCCGTTTCGATCGCTCACAGTGACGCATCTGAGTCTCATTTTGGGATGAGATCCGAAATTCTGCGCAGAATTGAGTTTTATTTTCGATGGATCACGAGGCGACAAGATCACAATATCCCTGA
>JAYTVK010000004.1:0-2753 GCA_043744595.1 Candidatus Lloydbacteria bacterium | reverse complement strand
CCGATGATCTTGATCGGAGTTGTCGGGTCCGCCTACGCATTCAAGGGTGTGTTCCTTGTCTCTGAGTTGTCACTTGTCGTGATGTCGCTATTTCCTCTTCTCCTTATTGCCATATTTCCTGACCCAGAATATCTCCCTTTCTATGTAGGCCCCATCCTTGCACTGATCCCAATCATGATAGCTATCAAACGCGCATACGCGCACTACTCATCGCCAGCCGTTTCGTGAAGAGGACAATGAGTAATATCCTGTTTTGACGAATATAATTCAGTACTTCCCTTACTTGGGCGACTTTTGTTTGATAAAGACACAGAGAGCTTTGCGGTCAGACTTGGTGTAACATAGAGAAATGAAATCAAGTGAAACATATCTCTGGTACCAGACACTTCTCAAGCCTTCGTGGGCACCACCGTCATGGCTGTTCGGCCCGGTGTGGACCGTTCTGTATCTCGTGATCGCATACACCTTTGGCACGGTATTCATCGCCGCATACAAGAAAACATTGCCCGGTATTGTCGCGCTTCCGTTCTTGCTCAATCTCATTTTTAATTTCTCCTTCACCCCGCTGCAGTTCGGACTGCGCAGCAATATGCTCGCCGCTATTGATATTGCGCTTGTCCTCATAACCCTCATTTGGGCGCTAGTCTCCATATGGCCCTACATGCGCTTCGTGGTCTATGCCAACCTGCCGTATCTGGCATGGGTGATGTTCGCAAGCGTTCTGCAATTCACCATAACCTATTTGAATATCCGCTCATAGCAGAAGGTGCACGTAGTTCTCAAGTAACGGTAAAAAATACACATGGCAAAAAATATTTCACATGGAGTCGTGCATAAGGTGCCCAATGATCTGCGTATGAAGCTTGATGCATTTCGGAAGTCGCTCGCGGCATGGGAAGATATCACGCCACTCGCGCGCAATGAATTCATCTGCTGGATAGAAGACGCGAAAAAGCCGGAGACCCGCGCGCACCGTGTGAAACGCACCTACACCGAGATAGCAGAAGGGAAGCGTCGCCCGTGCTGCTGGGCAGGGTGCCCGCATCGCTGAGGAAAGCGTAGTGGTGTATAATTTGACTCACCCAAAAAAGTATTTGACTATTCTATAATGTGTGATTAAGTTGGAATAGAAGCTCATCAATAAACGAGCCTTAGCTTCCGTCCTTCAACTTTTTGAACCAAAGGAGTGTGTCTCATGCCAACCTACAATCCCAAAACCGGGATACTTGAGGAGACCGACATGTTCGGCCTCGCCTCGCATCCGGTCCTCGATGAGAACGGACAAGCCACGCGTATCAATCCCGACACCCATGTGATCGAAAAGCAGACCACATTTCATGGCTGGCAAGCCGCCGTGGATAGTCACGGTCACCAGCTGCGGATGGATCCTGATTCCAAAAAAGTCGAACAAGCCACCTGGCACGGCCTTTGGTGGAATGATCATGAAAAGGGCAGTGCTCGGCCTTCGGGCTCATCTGCGCCCCCGCCCCCGCCACCTCCTGTGCCCCCGTCATCATCCAGTGCTTCACCCTACGGTGACAGCAGTGATGATGGTTCCCCGATGCCGCATGCAAGAGGTCAGGGTCCGTCGTCCTGGGCCAGATCAACTTCATCAGCTGCTCCTCATGCAGCTGCGAAGAAAGTTGTAAAGGGTGCAGGTGAAGGTTCTGGTGCTACTGTGCTCGGGATCGTTGCGGGCGTTGCGGTGGTCGGCCTCGCTGCGGCCATGATCGCTGCGGCAACCGGACCAAAAGAGCCACGTAAGCCGCCATCGAGTGACGGCTGGCGAGTGCTCTGGGTGTTGGTCGCATTGATCTCACTGATGCCGATCTGTAGTGGCTTGGGTTGGACAGAAGCAAGTCCATACTTTTCACTCGAACCTCTCTTGTGGGGAATCGGTATCCTTCTTGTTGCGGTGTTGTTCTTTTTTTGGACCTTCTTGTTGGATCAGACCGACATGGAGGAATATCAAAAGCGGCACGCAAAGTGGAAAATCGACTACTCCGCATGGGAGCACCGGAGAGACCAAGCAAAGGTTGCTCGAAAAGCAGCACGTTAGTCTGGGTGCTACCTCTTCGCCTGGACAAAACCTGCTGTTCCTACTGCTCCTCGACCGGCCGAATCTTCGGCCGGTCTTTCTTTTAAAACTATCGTGCAAATAACATTTCGTATCACAGACTCGTCTGATGCGAGAGATGAGGTGTCGTTATATACTATGTATGTTCGTTTCTCATTCCCACTTAACATAATTTCATCATATGGATAATGACCAGAAGCCAGCAGAAGCGCAGCAACAAGAGGCTCCGTCCAGTACACCGCAGGAAGTACCGTCAGTGACCACGAGCACCAATCCGGTATTCGTGATCGCAGTGATCACCATTGTTGTACTGCTTGTTGCGTCAGGAGTTGCTGCGTTCAGGAATTTTCACAACGAGTCTGAGCCGCTCTTGAGTGTCAAAACTACCGAGCAAGTGCCGACGGATGAAGCGCCATACGTAAATCCTGATCTCCGTGATACACCGGTCCCCCTTGCTACGCCTACCGCTCCGGACCAAGATGCTTCGCTCTCTGTGAGCGCAGAGTCACGATCGACTCCTACCAGATATATTCCGCCTGCTTGGCTCACACCTCTTGCGCTCGCAAATTCAAAGCAGTACTTTCCTTCACAGCCGATACGATACGTAGCGACTGATGCGGAAGATCTGAGCAGTGACGCAGATTTCCCGGCGGGTTTCTTCAATGAATATGCTCCT
>JAYTVK010000003.1:0-9178 GCA_043744595.1 Candidatus Lloydbacteria bacterium | reverse complement strand
CCCCGCTCTACGGAGGCAGATATGAACATTTCAAAACGCCGCGCGCAGGGGTTCGCAAATGACGCCCTTGTTCGCACTCTCCTCGACGGCCTGAATCGGCTGCTTTCCGGCGAACGTCTTGCTGCAACCTTCGAAGGCTTCGGAAATCCGAAGAAAGCATTCACCGAAGCCGCTCGGCGCCTCGCTCATCACCGTCGGGATCATGTGCTCGACGATACGCTGTATCAGCGAGTACTTCCCCACGAGTTTGACTGGGGTAAGGACCCCGAGAAAAAGTTCATCCTGAAAGAACTTCCGACCGGCGTCGCGCATCAGCTGATCCACAAGGTGCTTTCAGGAAAAGAATTCACCGACTCGCACATCAGCACGTTCGCGCTAGAGAAGCTGCGCAAGCTCGACAGCGAGACCTGTCTTCTCCTCGATCGGCTCTTTCCGATGGACAAGGACGGCAGACTCCTGATCATCACCGCACGCAGCCCCGACGGCAACATCTCCCTCATCTACTGAGGCACACGCCGCCGACCCACCCGGGTCGGCGGTATTTCTTTTTTTGCGGAAGAAAAAGTGTGGCAAGAAATGGTTTTTTCTGTAGAATGGCCAATATGAAAGAGATGAATGACGAGGGACCAAAAGACGATACCAAGATAGTCCAGGAGGGCGATCCGGTACTGCGCGGCGTGGCTCACGCAGTCGCTGCTTCTGATATCGGGACAAAAAAACTCAAGGATATTCTGCTACGGATGACCGTCGCACTCGAGCGCGAGCAGGACGGCGTCGCCATTGCCGCCCCGCAGATAGGAGTCCCCTTGCGCATATTCATCGTCTCGCACCGCGCATTTAATATCGAAGATGAAGAGGGAGAAACACTGCCCGACCCTGATGCCAAAGACATGATCGTGATCAATCCTGAGATAGTAAAACTCTCACGTAAGAAACTCAAAGTACCTGAAGGATGTCTTTCGGTGCGCTGGCTCTACGGCAACACCAGGAGAAGTGAGAAGGCCAGCATCCGCGCGACAGACGAAGAAGGCAGGCCCTTCACCTTTGGCGGCTCCGGACTCCTTGCGCAGATATTCCAACATGAAGTCGACCACTTAAACGGTATCCTATTCATTGACCATGCGACCGAGATAGAAGAACTCACTCCCGAGCAGATCAAAGAGATAGCAGAGCGCAACAGTAATGCTGCAAAGAAATAGTAGTCCCATTCACACACCATATGATGGCTCTCATTCCAAACAATCAGCTCCGCTTCGCCTACTTTGGCACACCCGAATTCGCCGCAATCATACTCGAGGAACTTTTCATGAAAGGGTTCACACCCGCACTCATCGTCACCCAGCCGGATAAGCCGAAGGGCCGGAAGCTAGTACTCACTCCAAGTGAAGTGAAGGTGTGGGGCGAGGCGCACAGCGTAAGGGTGCTTACACCGCTGAAGATGCGGGATGAAACATTCATTGCGGCACTTACTGAGGCCAAGTATGAACTATTCATTGTTGCCGCATATGGAAAGATCATTCCCAAAGAAATACTCGACATGCCGAAGTATGGGGTCTTGAATGTACACCCGTCGCTCCTGCCAAAATTCCGCGGCTCGTCCCCTATCGAGTCGGCGATACTGTCGGATGAAAAATGGACCGGAGTCACTATCATGCAGCTCGATGAAGAGATGGATCATGGACCGGTCCTCGCACAGCGCGAACGCATCATGAATAACTGGCCGCCGCGCGGCAGTGAGCTCACGCGTGACCTCGCACACTTCGGCGGATCGCTGCTTGCCGATGTGATACCGGAATGGCTGAACGGACTTAAGGCATTTCCACAGGACCACTCACATGCAACGTTCACCAAAAAAATAACCAAAGAAGACGGCTTACTCGATTTCACTGACGACCCGGTGATGAATTATAAAAAAGTGAGAGCGTATGATGATTGGCCCGGCACATATTTCTTCACTACCAAGCACGGAAAAAACATTCGGGTTAAAGTAACCGATGCAACATTCGAGGACGGTAAGCTCGTCATTACTCGCGTGATACCCGAGGGTAAGAAAGAGATGACATACGAAGACTTCCTGCGCGGATCACTCTGAAGTAGGCACTGGCACGTCACTGATTCCACTTGTATCTTTTTCGATATCATTAAGCCGCTCTGTACGCTGTTCCTGTAGGCGTGCGCTTTGATGGCGATATCCGTTCAACGCTTCATTGCTCGCATTGGTATCATCGGTATTCGCAAGCGTGATCATGCTATTTAAAAAATAGGTAATGAACAGAGCGATACAGAAGAACACCGACCAGTAGATGATGCTGTCGAGTCGTGTACGGCTGCCACTCAGTGTGCTCATATCAGATACGCAGTAGCTTAAGCGCGCTTCATTCTATTCTTGATCTCGCGTCCACCGGCTTTTTTGAGAGAGCGTGTGCGGTCATGATGTCTGGTGACCTCATGCACGATGTCGTCTTTCATTTTGTCTATCGCCGCATACAGGTCAGGAGACTTTACCACCACACGGAAATCCTTCCCCTTCACATGAAAAGTGATCTCCGCGTAATACTGCTCTTTGCCTTCTTTGTGATGCTTACTGGTGGAGCCGATGTCGACACGCGCGACTTCGCTCTTCTCTTTTGCGTCGAGGACTTTCTCGAGTTCCTTAAGACGTTTACTCACGTATGAATCGATAGCATTAGTATGTTCGATGTTCGTTGCTTTAAGTGTGATGCGCATATACCCTATTTAACCATACAAACGAACAAAAAGTCTTATCCACACCAGTTATCAGCACCGGGAAGTCGTGATATACTCGCGGTATCATGGAACTCTGGCATGCGATAATACTTGGTGTTGTCGAAGGAATTACCGAGTTTCTTCCTATCTCTTCGACCGGGCATCTGCTCCTTGTGTCTCACATCGCGCATATTCCCGAAACTGATTTTACCAAAAGCTTTGAGATCATCATTCAGCTCGGCGCCATCCTTGCCGTCTTGGCACTCTACCCAAAGAGACTCCTCCTCGAGAAACCGGTATTCATGCGTGTGCTTGCAGGATTCATTCCGACCGGCATCCTTGGGCTCTTGTTCTACAAAGCGATCAAACACTACCTGCTCGGAAACGTACTCGTTGTGGTCGGCTCGCTGCTGATCGGCGGCATCATCATTATTCTGTTCGAGCGTTTCTACAAGAGATCGCACGAGAAAAAGATCGAGGACCTTACCTACAAAGAAGCCGCGGTCATCGGTCTTGTGCAGTGTCTCTCGTTCGTGCCGGGTGTTTCACGTTCGGCGGCGACCATCTTCGGTGGCATGTGGAGCGGACTATCGCGCTCTGCTGCCGTGGAATTCTCGTTCCTCCTTGCGGTACCGACCATGGCGGCGGCGACAGGACTCGATCTCCTCAAAAACTACAAGATGATACTCGCTTCCGGGAATCTGCCCTTCCTCATTGTCGGTTTTGTCGTGTCATTCATCGTCGCGCTCGGCTCCATCAAGTTCCTCCTGCGCTTCGTTTCAAAAAATGACTTCACCGTGTTTGGTGTCTACCGCATTATCATCGCACTCTTGTTCTTTGCGATGTTCTCTTCGAATATGTAAGAAGTCGGAAGCATTTGCTATACTAACAACATGAAAGGCCAAGATTATACCTTCGGAATCATCGTCATACTCCTTATTGTGAGCGCGATCGTTGTCGCCAGTTACGCTATTCTTACCTCAAATCAGATATCCACTCCGTCATACGTCACTTCATTTGAAGACTGTGTGAATAGCGGACAGCAAATAATAGCCGGCACCCCAAGGACCTGCCGCAGCAAAAGCGGTACCGTATACATCGAAAAGCTCGCTGTGCCCGAGCCACTACCTCTGCCTCCGCCCGCCGCACCCGCGACTACTTCCGAAGAAACTCCCCTGCAGCAAGCGACCTCTACACCCGAGAAAGACATGATGAGAGTGACGAGCCCCAGCGCGAAGGCAAAGGTCTCAAGCCCGCTCACTATCGAGGGAGAGGCGCGAGGCAATTGGTACTTCGAGGCATCCTTCCCTATCTCACTGGTTGACGCAAGCGGCACTGTGGTCGCAAGCGGCATAGGCAAAGCGCAGGGCGACTGGATGACCACCGAGTACGTCCCCTTCACAGCGACCCTCACTTGGACCAAAGCCGTAGCAACAAGCGGCATTCTTATTCTCAAGCGTGACAATCCTTCAGGCCTCAAGGAAAATGATGCGAGTGTCGCTATTCCCGTGCGCTTCTAACTTTTCGTCTGACATTCACTATGAACAATGCTTCGCACAAACTCATGAGGTTCGCCCGCCGACTATCGCGGTCGGATAAATTCTGGATCCTTGTCTTGGGACTCATCATCGGCGCTTTGCTTGGTGCATCGTTTCACAAAGAAACTGTGGTGGTGCGTGAGGGCACTGCAGACACCCCCGCCGCGCAAAGCTCGGTCAATCTGATGATCGATTATGGCAACGGTAGTATCAAAACCTGGAACACCGTCTCATGGAATGAAGCGATGAGCATCCTCGACCTGACGCAAAAAGTCGCAAGTGCAAAGGAGATCGCAATTACCACAAAGCCCGACGCGAAAGGCGTAAGTACCCTCGAAAGTATCGACAGTATCGCAAATGACGGAAGCACAAATATGCGCTGGCAATTCTGGGTCGACAATACCTATGAACCGCGCACCGCAGGCAAGTATTATCTCAAGCCGGGTGATATTGTCCTCTGGAAGTATGTGCGCGAGCAAAAGAACCCCTGAAAATAGCGAACTTCTTCGTTGTGGGGCCCCGGTGACTCGGTCACCGTATATGAATACGCCTTCCTCATCACTTTCCCCACGCCTCAAATTTCATCTATTTTCATGGGTTCTCAGCTAATTTTAAGTTTTTGCATTGTCATCCGATATCGCTATACTAGCCCTACGTCCTTGTCGTTCAATGGATAGGATGCCTCCCTCCGAAGGAGGCGATGCAGGTTCGATTCCTGCCAAGGGCACACGAGCGAAGCGAGTGGCACGAAGAGAAGTGCCCTGCGGCACTTCTTGCAGGAATCGAAAGGGTTCTCGATGTTGAGTCTTCGAGACCGAGAACCACCTGCGGCGGTAGCCGAGATTCCAGCCAAGGGCACCGCATAAAACACCTTAGTCACAACACATTGTTCGTTCATATGAAAAAAGAAGAAATTATTTCACAAGTCAGCGCGTTAGGCTTTGAAAAAAATGCATATATTGTTTTTGGAAGCTGCCCACTGACTATCGCGGGGCTGCGCGAAGCTCTAGATATCGACATGATGGTTTCAAAAGAACTTTTTTTGCAATTACGCGAGTCAGGATGGATCGAACAAATAAAGGGTGGAGATGACCGACCTCTTACCCGAGGAGTATTCGAGGTGCATGACAATTGGAATTTTAGTACATACTCGCCGACGCTTGAGCAGCTCCTTGCAACCGCAACAATAGTTGATGGCGTCCCCTTTGCCTCACTCCACGAAGTACGAAAATGGAAAGCGGCTTCCGGACGACCAAAAGATCTGGCGGACGTCGCGTTGATCGATGCCTATGAACAAGCGAGGTAAGAATAGACCAGTACATATCATCTTTTTTATCACCATGATAAGCTCTCACATATATGCCTACACTTCCAGGACAATTGCCGCCAGTGAACCCGAAAGAGGTCGAGTGGTTGCTGAAAGAAAAATATCAAGGAGTCGAGACTCCGGAGTTTCATGCTGATGTCGAGCGGCTCAAAAAAGCCGAGCCTCTTGCATATGTCATTGGCTGGATACCATTTTATGGCTGCAAGATAGATGTATCACTGCACCCGATGATCCCCCGCCCCGAGACCGAGTTTTGGGTTGAGCGTGCAGTGAAAGAACTCGAGGCTTTGAATAAACAGACACTGCGACTTGCTGATACATTCTCGGGCTCCGGTTGCATCGGCGTCGGACTGGCTAAACACTTACCGAATGCAACAGTGGAACTGTCGGAATTCGACCCGAAACTCACCGAGCAACTGCGTATCAATGCAAAGCTGAACGGAGTAGAGGATAGGACGACATGCATGCAAGCTGATGCACTATCCGGACTCACCGGACTCTATGATGCGATATTTGCCAACCCTCCCTACATCGACCCTGCGGCTATTCCTGAGATGGATGCGAGTGTTATAAATTATGAACCGCATCTTTCCTTGTTCGCCGGTGAACGCGGACTTAAATACGTGAAGATCATCATCGATACCGCTGCACAATTCTTACTTCCCGGCGGTACCTTCTATATCGAATGCGACGCGCATCAGAAAGAGTGGATCGAAGAATTACTTACGGGTAACACTGTTTGGAAGCACGAATTCTGGTTTGATCAGTATGGCCAAGTTCGTTTCTTGATATTAAGAAAGATATAATACATACATATGGAAATCTTCTATCAGGCGGCAGGATGGGTCGGGATGGTGCTCATTGTTGTCACCTATTATTTTGTCACGACCGGGCGCTGGGGTACGCACACTAAGATAGATGAAGTGCTCAACATTATCGGCTCGATACTCGTCGGTATCAGTGTGTTTCATGCTAAGAGCTGGCCCGCATTTACTCTCCAGGTAGTATGGGCACTCGTCGCTATCGTCAGCCTGATAAGAAAACCAAGATCATAACAATCGAGGGTAATTTGGGAACAAAAAAACCGCTCCTATTGTTGATCTTAGGGCGGTCTTTTTGTTAGCGAGTGCGGACCGGGATATTCTTCCCTGCGCGCTTTGCCTTCTGGCGATTCGCAGCTTTTTCTTTCTTGTTAGACATGAATGCTAGCCTACACTAAATCTTCATTTTACTCAATATCGCATACATCGTAAGGCCTGAGGGTGGAATTTTCGATGCTATGCATGTTCATTTTTTGAGGAGTGTCGCAGTGGTTGCATGAGTGATACTACCCCACGACCCCGCAGAAAAATGAACGTGCAGGGCGCAAAAATTAGCCCTCCCGTAGGCTTAAGACGAGAAGACTCTCTAAATGTGGGGTTTGCGGGTAGAAATCAAACCCCTGTATCACGTCAATTTTGTAGTATTCAGCAAGTTCAGAGTAGTCCCTTGCCTGGGTCTCAGGATTGCACGAGAGATAGATGATGCGTTTTGGCTTTTGTGCGGCGATATCCTTTAACAGTCGGGGGTGCAGTCCCACACGCGGAGGATCAAGCACAAGTGTGTCGTACTGCGCCAAAAGTTCCGCATCGATTTTTTCCGCGGGCAAACACTCGGCAATATAATTCTCCACCCCGTTTATCTTGGCATTCATATGCGCAGACGTGACCGCCTGCTCGACTATCTCTATCGCACGGATATCTTTTACAGCACCTGCAAGCAAAAGGCCGACCGTACCCGCACCCGAGTACAGTTCGAGCATGTGCGCATCCTTTGGAAGATACTGCTTCATCATTTGCACTGCCTCAAGGAATACCGGGATATTGTTCTGAAAGAATGAATCCCATGAGTAGCGTATCGATACTCCGTCCATCACTTCAGTGAGATGCTCCTCTCCCCAAGCCCATAGTGAGCGAGTCGCCACCGATGCGGGAGATTTTTCGGTTGAATGAAAGACCAAAAAGCCGACAAGTCCTGGGATGTCATCAACGGTGAATTCGTTTATTTGTTCTTTTTTTGCGTACAGTATCGCGAGTAATTGCCCTTCAGATTTGCTTTCGCGTATCACCAGGGTCTTGAGGTCGCTCGCGACATACCCCTCTCCCTTGAGCTTCTCAACTATTGCAAGTGCCACGCGATTCATCGCGTCAGATACCAGCGCGCATCCCTTCGGGAGTGCAAGTCTGCGCACCCCTCCTCCCCTTTCATGAAACGCAAGTGACAGTGGTATCTCGATATCACCGTCTCTGTCACAAAAACTGAATTCAACTTTCGTACGATAGCCGTAAAATTGCCTGGCTGGTGTGAATCCCGACTTCGGAGCGTCGTTATAGTATCCGAACAGCTCTGAAATGACGGCCGCCTTGAGTTCGGCCTGGAGCGGATATTCCATCACCTGCCACGGACTGCATGAGAGATAATGCAGCTCTTCAGGAGTCTTCCTCGACGGCGATGCCTTGATGAGTTCCTTCAGGACTCCCTGATAGATCTTGTTTTTGCGTGTCGCATCAACCACCCCTTCCTCACCGGGAAGCATGCCGTGGATGTGAACCTGGTTTCCCTCGAGTTCGGCAAGAGCCGATCCGTCGTGCCCCATGCGCGCAACACTTGCGGTGAATGTTTTATTCATGGGTGTGAGTATACGGCAAGGGTCCACGAAATACCAGTTCAAGACTAGGTCGTCTTTGTGTTTTGCTTTATACTATTTTGATGCAACTGATAGTGATACGCCACGGTGAAACAATGATGAACGTCGAGAACAGACTGCAGGGTTCGCAAGGTGCAAATGAAGGACTCACGCCTGCCGGAAAAAGAATGGTCGAGCGGCTACGCGATGAGCTCATGGTGACGCCCGTTACCATGTACGTCTCACCGCTGAAGCGCACACAAGAGACTGCGGCAATACTGCATGAGCGCTTTCCTGCACCAATAGTTCTTGCGCCCGAGCTGGTGGAGCGCGACTTCGGCACACTGTCAGGAAAGCTCCGCAGTGAAGTAGATCCGGCACTGGTCGAGAGCGATCTCGAAGGCACATATAACTATCATCCCTATGGCGGAGAATCTGTGGAAGATGTGAGGGCGCGAGTACTCGCATTTCTTGGCACACTCCCGCTTTCCTCGGACGAGACCGTATTCATCGTCACTCATCGCGGTGTCATACGCGTCATGTATGATCTCTTCCCGACCAATGTCTCCGGCGAAGAAGTCATACCCGCTTCCAAGCACGTATTCGATATCGTCTCTCTATAAAAAACTAACCCGCCAAAAAATGGCGGGTTGTGCCTCATCACTGAACAAGATTGCTGTGCATATTCAGCAATATCGTCTGCGTGAGTGAAAAGAACGCAGCGAGAGTACCTTCGAAGCCGTTCATGACGTCCGGCAACAGAAGTTTCAAGATCACTAAGGTTAATCCAAGACCTACGGCTTTGAATATTCCCATATGCGTGTGGGCTTTGGGAGGATGCCTTGTTCGACACCTACTTTTTCGCCTGCAAGCAGGACAAGACTCGGATCAACTAATCGGATCCATACCCTCCCTAGGAGA
>JAYTVK010000002.1:0-9249 GCA_043744595.1 Candidatus Lloydbacteria bacterium | reverse complement strand
GTTGATCCGGTGACCGTAGAGACAATACCTGCATTGCCTGGACTCGAATCAAATGAAGGTCTCACTGAAAATATCTTCGTTATCGATCCTGACAAGCTTGCCTCAATGAATGAAGCAGAACGCAAGGCCTATCTGCGTAAGAAGGTTGCTGCGATATACGACGCAAAGGAGCAGATGAGCAGGCAGTGGGAGGAATATAAGTTACAACATGACAAGGATTCGGAATTATTTGAAAATATTGAACAGGGGAAGCAGATCCAAGCAGTGATCGACAATGAGAGGGAAGATATGCTTGCCAAGGCAAAACCTGAAGAATCCTGGGGAGCTCAAGCAAAAAAAACTTCACTGTTAAGCAAAATATGGGATTCGATGTATAAGGTCGGGGTTGAATTTGCTCCGCAGATAGTTGTATCGGCTGCACTTGTTGCAGGAGCGGCGGGAACAGCAACTGAGGCACAAGCTAATCCATGGAAAGATCTTGCTGCTGCGGGAGTAAACATTGGAGCGGGACGTGCTTCAACTGAAGTTGGAATTCAGAATGAGGGAGGTAAGCAATATGGAAGGGTAGGAGCAGCACATCAAGATAGACGCGAAATTCTTGCTGAAAGGGCCGAAAATCAGCAGGAAAAAACAAACGAATCATTCGAAGCAAAGAAAATTCGTTTTCACAAGCAATATGTGAGAGATAAGGAGGCATTGTATGCAAGGAATGCAACTCAGGCAGAGCTGGATCTGTTTGAAAAAGTAACTTCAGAAAATTTTAATCAGCTTGCGAAGCAAAGACAAGACGCAATTGATGCAAACATGAGAAAGCTAGAGTTGGCTGAAAAGCATGACGCAAATGCAGAACGCAGAGAGGTAAGAGGAGTGAACAGAACCGTCGGAGAACAGCGCGGTGACGCTGATGCCAATATGACTCAACAAGGAATAGGTGTCCTCAATCAAGTGCTTCAAGGACAGATCCAGAGGAGGTAGTCCTGGCATTGCCAGAGTCGTGAAAATTGTTATACTCACAAAGCGCTCAATTGAGCGCTTTGTCCTAAGTACAGATTAACGGGCTGTAGTATAGTGGTAGTATACTTGCTTTGGGAGCATGAGGTCAGAGTTCGATTCTCTGCAGCCCGATTAAATCAAAAAGTCGCCTTTTGGCGACTTTTTGATTTATGAGGGCAGAGAAAGAGCTTGAAGCTCTTTCGTCAGAGAATCGAAGCCGTTCTCCCATATTTCTGAGTGATTCTTATCATGATGAAATGGGAAACGGGTACTGAAGCTGTAAGAAACTTGCTTTTACGTCGTTCGGCTTAAGTATGAATGAATTCATACTTATTCCTCACTAGTAAAAGTAAGCTTCGATTCTCCGTGTCTAAAATCTTGCCCTGTCTCTATTTTGTACCTCCTCCCAATTGACGCTACAATATACAGTATGAGTGATGACAATACAGTGAACCCAACTCCTCTTTTTATGGAAGATATAAAAGAAGAGGAGAGTCAGGATTTTTTCCTATTCGAGCTTGATGGCGCATTGTACGCAGTTGCGGTAGCAGCTGTTGAGCAAGTATTACGGATCCCGCCTATTACAACGGTGCCAAATGCACCCGAGGCCATTATTGGTATTTTTCATCTTCGTGGAAGAGTCATTGTTGCCCTTGATCCGCTGCGCCGTATGGGCCTTACCCGAAAATCTTCATTTGTTCCTATCTATCTTTTTATCACCCATAAAGATAAAAATTATTTTGCTGTCCTTGTTGACCACGTGCGAAATGTTGTTCGGGTAAAGACTTCTGAGCTTGTCCCTCTTGATCCAGTCACGCAAACCCACATCGCTTCAAAATACGCGACCAGCATGTTCATGTATCGAGACACGGGGCGCCTTGAACGTAAAAGCTCTCCAGATTTCCTCATCCAGAAAAATACAGAAACCGGTGAAAAAACTGATGCCGGTGCCCCGACGCAGCCGGTCATCATCCTTAATGTGGCTATGATATTGGACCAAAACGATCTCCTTAGCGTTGGGGAGGTCAAATTGGCACCACCTGCCAACATCTCCCTCGGATAAGTCGGATAACTGGACTGCAGTGGGATGGATTATGCTACAATAGTCATATCATCAAATCATATGGATAAGAAAATTCTCATTGTAGACGACTCCGCTTTTATGCGAAAAGTATTGCGCGATATTTTTGAAAGTGCCGGATATACGAACTTCATTGAGGCAAGTAATGGACGGGAGGCAATTGAAAAATGGAAAAGCGAGCAGCCTGACTTCATGTTTCTTGACGTGATCATGCCTGAGATGAATGGAATGGATGTTCTTCGTGAGATCGGAAAAGAAGCAAAAGTCATCATTGTGTCAGCGGTAGGACAAAAAGATATGATCGATGAAGCAAGGTCACTCGGGGCAATGGACTATGTTGTGAAGCCGTTCGATCGTGATCAGGTGCTTGAGAAGGCCCAGAAATATATTCCTAAATAGGAATTTTCAATAAAGATATTTTATGGATACAGAGGAGCATATTCGGGTCCTCATCGCTGATGACTCATTTTTTATACGTCGCTACCTCGTCGAATTACTTCAGGCAGATCCTGATATTGAGATAGTTGGCACAGCGAGCACCGGTGACGAGGTCGTCACACTTGCAGCAAGACTTCATCCGGATGTGATCACGATGGATTATCATATGCCGGGAAAGAACGGCATTGAGGCCGCTGCATCGATCATGCTTGGGGCGAAGCCGCTCCCGTCGATCATTATGCTCTCAGCATTCGACGGTGAAAGTGGAGAAGAAATGCGCAGAGCACTCCTTGCTTCCGGTGCTGAGGTCATATCAAAACCCTCCGGCGAGGTATCGCTCGACATTGAAAAGATCGCGGCGAGTATCATTGAGCGGATCAAAGTTTGCGGACGAACTCAAGTGACGGTCCGAAAAGTACTCGCCCATATGCATCATGACAAGACCGTACATGCCCCGAGAACCCTCGAAGGAATGCCGCCACGTGTTGTCGTTATCGGTGCCTCGACAGGGGGGCCTCCACTTGTGGAGCAACTGCTTTCTTTGCTTGATCCTTCAAGTGGAGTAGCTGTGGTCATTGTGCAGCATATGTCGAAATATTTTACCGAGCTGTTTGCAGAACGATTAAATCGTGTGACTGAATTTGCTACCAGGCAAGCAGCAGCAGAAGAAGATGTGCTTACTCCGGGTGGTGCCGTGGTGGTCCCCGGCGGAGGCGCACTTGTGCATGCCGAAGACGAGCAGGCCGATCCTGATAGGTCACCAAGATTTTTTCCTACTGAATCACAGAAAATGAATCACGAAGATACTATTGATGTAACAATGAAAACCATTGCGACTGTTTTTGGCAAGAGGACTATTGGTGTCCTCCTCTCTGGAATGGGGACCGATGGCGCCGAGGGACTAAGAGAAATACATATTCAGGGTGGACTTACTATCGTACAAGAGCCAGATTCTGCTGTGGTTTCAGCCATGCCACTCCATGCGATCCATGGTGGCGGAGTCGATCAGGTGCTTTCGATTGAACAGATCGCCGCGTTCATTAATGGGACATTTGAGAAGGATACCTCCATGTCCTCCCGTGATACAATGACAAATAATGCCCGAGTGGAACAATAAATTCAAAGACCTTTTTTGTACTGAAGCCGAGGATCAGCTCGCGACACTTTCTCGAACCTTACTTGAGATAGAAAAGAACCCAGAAGACGTTGAGCGATACGCAACACTCATGCGTGCCGCACATACGATAAAAGGAGCTGCGGCAACAATGGGGTATGACCAAATGGCGAAACTGGCGCACGCACTTGAAGATCTCTTTCATGCGGGTGAACGTAAGGCAATGGTCTTTTCTCCTGAAGCGATAAGTGCCGCACTGAGTGGACTCGACCGCATTCAATCCTCACTTGAAGAAATTAAATCGAGTGACAAAGAACTTCCGACCGACGCAGAGATATCAATGCTTGCAGTCGCAGGTGCATACGCACAAACACAGAGTGAGGTCGTGACAAACGAGACTGATGCAAAAAAAGAGACCGTGTCTTCAGAGACGGCAAGACCCCAGCAGACGTTCGCCGCCCCTTCGAGTATCAGGGTCGGAGTTGAGCGTCTCGATGCGCTCATGGGATTGTTCGAAGAAATGCTGATGTTACGATTGAAACTTGATTCAATTCTTGAGCCATCGCTTGAGATAGTAAAGACAGTGAATGACCCTGTGATCCGTAGTAAGATATATTTTCTTAAGGAGTTCCAGTCTCTCTTTAGTGACCTCACACGTCTTTTATCCGAAACACAAAATGAACTACTGCTTATTCGTCTCGTTGCGATCGAACAAATATTTTCACAGTTTCCTCGTATGGTTCGCGACCTCTCTCTTCGTGAGGGCAAAGAAGTGCAGTTTCGCACTGAAGGGGGAAGTGTTGAACTCGACCGCACCGTGCTTGAAGGACTTGGCGGCGCACTTGCACACCTCTTGCGTAACGCCATCGATCACGGTATTGCCGGAAAAGGAACCATCGTACTCTCGGCAAAACGCATGAATGATCGTGTGCACGTAAGTGTAGAGGATGACGGAGTTGGTATTGACTACGAACGTGTGATGGCGGTTGCCGTTGAAAGAAATATCATCAGTGCAGATGCCTCAAAAAAACTCAATAAAAAAGAAATTGCAGACCTTTTGTTTCTCCAAAATATGTCTACCAGTACTGAAGTGACGGATATCTCCGGACGTGGAGTGGGACTCTCTGCGGTGTACGCATTTGCCAGTGATGTCGGAGGACGTGTCTCAATTACGTCACCGATAAACGATCACGGTGGCACAAGGTTTCTGCTTGACCTCCCGATATCGCTTGCGACGGTCAAAGTGCTTCTGGTGGCATCGAGTGGATTTACATTTGCGATCCCTTTTTCAAGTGTCATTCGTACCATGACCTTCCCATCGAGTGCCATACAAACCACTGCGAACCAGGAATTACTTATAGAGCAGGATAAGCCGATCCCTCTCCTGCGCCTTACCCAGCTTTTGGATATATCCTTTGCAGATATGTTTTCAAAAAGAAAGAGTGAGCAGAACGAATTACTTGCTGTACTTTTGTCCATTGAGAACCAGGAAGTGGCAATGCTTGTCGATGAATGTGTCGGCGAGCAAGAGCTTCTGGTGAAGTCACTTCCGCCGGTATTGCGAGGCATCAGGGGTTTTTCGGGATCAACACTGCTTCCCGACGGACGTACAGTACTGCTGCTTGATGCACACGGCTTACTTCTTCGCGCGTTCGGCGATATACTAGAAACCACTCAAGCTAAACCTGCTACTACTTCATAATTATTATGGCAAAAGTATTTCAACTTACCGACGATGAACGTGATCAACTGAAGGAGCTTTTAAATATCGGAGTCTCGCATGCGAGCACTACTCTTTCAACGATGATGAAGAAACCCGTCGCTATCAGTGTCCCGGCTCTTGAAGTAAAAGATGCACAGTCTGTTTCAAGCTTCATTGAAAATCCGAACGACATCAGTGTTGCTGTACTCCTGCGCCTTTCCGGTGCACTCGATGGCTACGTGCTCCTCCTGTTTCCAAGAAGTGCTGCTATCAGTTTACTGAACTCGCTTTCGGGAAAGACCGTCGGTGATCTGCGTGCGATCGATACATATGACCGATCAATATTTCAGGAAGTTGGAAATGTGCTGACCGGAGGCATGCTCACCGGACTTTCAAGATTCCTACATATCAAGATAGTTCAGTCCGTACCGGATGTGGTCATTGATATGGGCGGCGCAATGTTCAATTCGATCTCCGCTGCAATGATCGCTTCGCACAGCGAGTTTCTCTCACTCGACGTTGCCATATGTGTTGATGCAAAAGAGGGTGCGATCTCATGTGCTCCTGGTGAAGAGGCTGTTGGAAGAATGTTCCTCTTTCTTGGGCCGTCGGCAACACAGTCGATACTCGGCCTTACTCTTGCAATGCTCAAATAACCATCATGAGTAAGTACATTGAAATTCATGTTGCGGAGCTTGTGGTAGGCAATGAAGACACGGTCATCACAACTAATGGCATTGGCTCATGCATTGTTGTTGTTCTCTACGACAGGTTGGCACGAGTGGGAGGAATGGCTCATGCGATACTACCTCGGCACAATCCGTCTGAGTTTCATGTCGGAGCACAAAAGCACGACGGTGATGGAAAACTATTTGTAAAATATGCGGATCAGGCGGTCGATGTACTCCTCGATGAACTCGTATCGCTTGGGGGTAGTCCGGAACATGTCGTCGCAAAGTTGGTGGGGGGTGCTCACATGTTCACACTACTTGAAGGTGATCAGCATGGCATTGGTTGGGAGAACACCGAGTCGGCTCGCGCAGAACTTGCGAAGCGCGGCATCACTGTTGAGACTGAAGTTGTCGGCGGTACTGTCGGAAGGAATGTACGCTTCGATTGCGCAACAGGTATCGTGGAGATCACGACCAAAGTATAAATACCACTCCTTTCATGTTCAGGATTTCTTGGGTAGACTGGGTGTGATGTATAAACAATATATCTATTTCAGTCTCATATTTTTTGCATTGGCGATGCTGTGTGTACTTGAGGTACGCTCCTCATCCCAAGAAGATTCTCGCAATCGCCTTGCTCGATATCGTCAAATGTTTTCCGTGAAACTTGGAACAACTAGTGATCCGTTCCTCTCACTTGCTTCGAGTACTGAGGTGGATCTACGTACTCAGGAAAAGAAATTTTCAAATCGTAATCGCACACTTCGTGCGTATCTCATGAAACAAAAAGGCGGCATAGTGCGTCTTGCTTTTGAGAGTGCAAAGCCGCACGCTTTTTTCCAGCTGACCGGGAATTATGCAGTTTCACCAGAAACAGTAGGAATCGTATGGAAGGATAATTCTATGGTTTCGTTTGACGGAGTGAATACAAAAGGACTCCCAACTCACTTTGAATTTCGTTTGAATGATCTTGAAATGAAAGAAACATCACTTCCTCAACTTTCAGTTCAAATACTTGCCCCGGTCATTGACGTTGATTAGTATGACGACTACGAGTGAAACACAAGCCGTGAAACAAGAGCGTAAGATGCGCGCAAAGCATGTACTAGGCAAACTTAAGCTGCTTTTTCCGACCGCTGGCATGATGTTGAAGTACAGTAATAACTGGGAACTCATGGTTGCCGTTCAGCTCTCAGCGCAGTGCACCGACAAAAAGGTCAATCAGGTTACTCCGAGGTTATTCGCTCGCTATCCGCGTTTTGAAGACTACATTACCGCTGACCCGAAGGAATTTGAACAGTTGATCTACCAGACAGGATTCTTTAGAAACAAGACGAGAAACATCCTTGCAGCTGCAAATATGCTCAAGGAAAAGTTTCACAGTAGGTTACCGAAGACCATGGAGGAAATACTCGAGCTTCCCGGTGTGGCACGTAAGACGGCTAATGTGGTTCTTGGGAACGCGTACGGGCTGTCTTTCGGCATCGCTGTGGATACCCATGTGAAACGTTTGTCGCACGTTTTTGGCCTTAGTTATGAACAAAATCCCGTTCGAATTGAACGGGATCTGATGGAACTCTTTCCCAAGAAAGAGTGGTTCCGTGTAACATACCTTTTTATAGAGTATGGGAGGGTCTATTGTCCGGCCAGGAAACATGATCATGCGTCATGTCCACTCGGACACAATTTTGTCAGCCGTTGATAATGGCAATCAATTCATCTCTTTTTGTTTCCATGATCTCCGGCGTGTCGGCTTCCAGATTGAGGCGCAAGAGGGGCTCGGTGTTCGACGACCGAAGTGAGAACCACCACGTCGGGTAGACAATCTTGACTCCGTCGAGCTCCGATAGGACTCCGTCATGATAGATCTCTTTGACCCTAGAAAGCACAGCAGAGGCATCGTCTATTTCCATGTTGATCTCGCCGGTATGTGCATAGATGCGAATCTCGTCGACAAGTTCTGAAAGTTTTTTACCGGTCTTGGCCATTAAGTTCATCAGGAGGATGGCGGGGAGTGTGCCCATCTCGGCGATATATCCCGCGAGGTTGAAATAATAGTGGCCGGAGACTTCACCTGCCATGACCGCTTTTTCTTCGATCATTTGTTTCTTGATATTCGCATGCCCCACTTTGCTTTCGTGGGCGACACCACCAAGTCGCTCGATTGACTCCTTTACTGAGCGTGATGAACGGAGGTCAAAAAGTATCAGCGACTTCGGAAACTTTTCGAGCATGGATTCTGCAAGAAGTGCAGTGATGATATCCATCGGTACTGTCCTACCTTTCTCGTCAACAAAACCGATGCGGTCCGCATCGCCGTCGTAGGCAATACCCATGTCGGCTTTTGTTTTGCGGACAACATGCTGGAGTTCAATGAGGGTCTCAGTCTTGAGTGGGTTTGCTTCATGAGGACACACTCCGGGAAGTGCAAGTGTATCGTAGAGTGTCCCGCACAGTGCTACACCCGGCAGCATCTTGTAGACAGGAAGTTCAAGTACTCCCATTGCATGTGCGGTGTCGGTGGCAAGGTGAAACTTCTTTCCTTTAAAGTCAGCAAACGATGCGAGTAACTTGTCGTACTCCGGTTTTATATCGCATGTACTCACGGTACCTGTGCGCCCGGCTGTTTTGAATTCGCCTGCGAGTGCGATATCGCGGATCTCAGAAAGTCCGCTCGCAAGTCCTATCGGCACTGCATTTTTTTTGCAGAATTTAAGTCCGTTATATTGTCCGGGATTATGTGAAGCGGTCACCATCAGTGCTCCATCGATACTCAGTTTAGAAGATGCGAAATACAACATCGGTGTCGACAAAAGACCGAGATCGATGACATCAGCACCTGCTTCAGTGATGCCTTTGATAAGTGCAGCAAGAAGTGACGGTGATGAGACTCGTTTATCACTTGCAACTGCGACAGACTTTGCGTTCATAAATTCGACGAATGCCCTCCCTGTTTTTTCGACAAGATCTTCATTTATTTCACTAGGGTAGAGACCACGTACGTCATATGCTTTAAATATTTCTTTCATGAGAGAATTATACCCTCAGCATCCGAGTGAGGGAAATATGACTCAAACGCCGGGTTGCCTGACGAGCAATGATTTGTTAGGATACGAAGCACGTTCAACTGCGGGACTAGTTTAATGGCAGAATAGGAGTTTTCCAAACTCTTGGCGGGAGTTCGATTCTCCCGTCCCGCACAGATACAGAAAAATCCCCTTATGGGGATTTTTCTGTATCTGTGCGGGAC
>JAYTVK010000001.1:0-36112 GCA_043744595.1 Candidatus Lloydbacteria bacterium | reverse complement strand
TTAGATTCCACGAACACGTGTCTTGCGACTCTTACTTCTGTTTACGACAATGATTTTACTCAAGCAATCAAAAATCGAAACGATGTTATTTTTGTAATGTTGACACCTGAAAATCGCGTAGAACAGAAAGAATTTATTCAAATGCTTATAAAAAAAATTGAAAAAGCAAAAAAGTATTCTTTACACGCTGGATTATTTGAAATAAAGAGTGATGAGTCAATTCTTCTGACATCTGAGCATGGCATCAGAAAGCTTGTTCGACTGAACAAAGAGTGGAGTTGTGATTGTGGGTTTTATGGGAAATACAAAGTATGCAGCCATTCCATTGCTACTGAAGAGTTTTCAAAACCTAAAATCTAAGTATCTTAAGTATTAGTACTTGCGCACAACACTACTGACTACAGCTGCGACTCGAAGCTCGCCTTCGGGGTGGATATCCTTGTACTTTGCATTTGCCGCTTCGAGATAAGGTCGCCCGGCTTTCATTCGGTAGTACTTCATGGTCCAGGCACCGTCGATTTCCGCTATGACAATGTCGCCGACTTTGGCGTCGCTGCGCCGCTCTACTATCACCATATCGCCCTCAATGATGCCGGCATCTTTCATCGAGTCACCCTTCACTTTGAGCATGTAAGATGCATCACGCCGCGGCATCAGATATTCGTCAAGGCTCATTCCTTCACCCCTATCCTCCTCGGCAGGAGAGGGGAATCCTGCTTCGACGGTGCCGAGTATGGAGAGCGTCCCCCAGATATTTCCCGGTGCGAGTTTTCCGCGCTTGTCCTTTATTAAGAAGCCATTTTCAGCAAGTCGCCGAACTAGCTTAAACACAGATGAGCGCGAAGAAAATCCGGTGAGCTCCATGATCTCCGCATAGGATGGCATGCGTCGCCGTGTCTCATAGAAACGCTGCAATTGTCTTTTATAACGTTGGTCCATAGTATTGGTATAAAGAAGTATAAGCGAACAAATGTTCGCCTGCAAGGTGCGCAAAAAACATGCGACGCATTTGATTACTCTGCAAACAATATGTTGTGGTGCGGTTTCTACCGTTGACCCTGTTTTACCTGCGAGTACACTCAGTATGTTGCTTGTCGCTATACGCGAGAGTTCGTCTAAAAATTCTTTCGAATATTTAGTGAACTCAGGAAGTGAGGTGAGAATCCTCCGCTGTGCCGCAACGGTATTGGTCGCTCTTGAAAATAAAGAGAGCACCTAAGTCCGGTCATCAAGCAATAACATCCTTCCGAGCAGGAGCAAACCGTTTACGTTGGCCAAGGTTGATCCTTGTCCGGTGTAGAGAAATTAGCACTGCTCCATCAGGATATGAAGGGCGGTTTTTCTTTTTTCCCTCACTATTTTATGAAAACATCATTTTGGAAATACCTGTTCGCGACCGTTGCCATCATCTTGGCCTCAATGTGGACCATCGGACAGCTACTCCTCCTCTCAGATGCAGTGGCAAAGAAGTCTGCAGTTCACACTGAAGCGACGTCCACTCTTCCTATTGTAGTAAAACCCGTAGAAGTAGCGACAAAGAAGAAACCACTCCAAAGTGAAGTCGCCGGTGTGAAAGAAGTTCAGACAGTAGCGCTCCCACAGCAGCTTCCTGCTTCGCCCATCAATGCTGCAAATGTATCTTTCACTCCTCTCGCAAGCACCATCACGGTGACATTTGTGGTTGAACAAGCGACCACCACCTTTCATATTGCAAAGGATAGCACCGCGCTTGATCTGATGATGGCCGCATCTTCTTCACGATCTCTCACTTTCACAGGTAAAGAGTATTCAGGACTCGGAACGCTTATCACCTCCATCAACGGGAAATCGAGTGATCAGGATCACAATGACCTGTACTGGATCTATTCGGTGAACGGCAAGAAAGCAACCGTCGGTGTCTCGCAATATGTACTTCATGAGGGGGACATCGTTTTGTGGAGTTATGAACCAAGCACGATGTAATGGTAATGGAGGAAAAAATATTATGCATAACAGTAAAACAATGAAAAAGTTCTTTGGTGTGATGTTCGTGATGGCCTCGATCTTGCTTGGTGTGCCCGCTCTTGCGAGTGCGGACTCGTCACCGGTGCCAATCCACCTCACGATAGCGACATTCGACCAGACACTTTTTGACGGAGAGATCTCGGTAGAAGCCTGTCCCGATACGCAGTTCGGCACATCAACTACGGTGAATGCCTTCTGCGCGGTGAACCAGGCCGCATCATCATCCGGACTCACGCTTGCCACTACCTGGTACTCATTCGGCGAATCGCTCGACGGTGTAGGCAGCTACACTGCTGATTATGCAAATGGAAGATACTGGCTCTACTACATCGACCGCAAGTATGCAGAGGTCGGTCTCGGTGCGCACATCCTCACACCTGGAGAAGAAATACTGCTTACCCATGGTACTGCCCCGCTGCGGGTAGTGGCAGCTTCGACGACCCCAACGGTCGGTACCGCCACTCTCCTCACTGCGCAGTACTTCAACGCTGACTACACGGTTTCTGACTGGGTCGCGGCTACGAATACTACGTTCATGATAAATGGTACGCCTGTAGCGAGTGATGCGAGTGGCACGCTTCTCTATACTCCGGTCTCGACAAGCCCCGTAACTATTACCGCACGATCAGCGGGTTATGTTTTAAGTAAGACGATAACACTTCTTCCGGTCGCCGCACCTGCTGCCCCCGTCGGCACGACCATTCATCTGGATGTTGAAGCATACGACAAAACGCTCTATAGCGGCGACATCACGGTCTACCCGTGTCTCGATACGCAGTTCGGCACTACCACCACGGTGAATGCGTTCTGCGCGGTGAACCAAGCAGCATCGTCTTCAGGCTGGGCACTTGCCACCACCTGGTATTCGTTCGGAGAGTCGCTCGACGGCATCAATTCATACACTTCCGACTTCGTGAATAACAATTACTGGCTCTACTATATTGATAGAGTGTCAGCACCCATAGGTCTTGGATCGCACATCCTCACACCTGGAGAAGAGATACTGCTTACCTACGGCACGGCACCGCTGCGGGTAGTAGCATCGTCCACTTCGCTTTCGGTCGGTTCGCAGGTCACTTTTCTTTCGCAGTCATTCGATAGTGCTTCTGCTTTTGACTGGGTTTCAGCCACAGGCACGACATTCATCGTCGACGGTGTCGCTACCTCATCAGATGCAGATGGCACGCTCACGCTTACTCTCACTTCACCGACACCTATAGTAGTAAGTATCACCAAGCCCGGATCTATCGGCAGCAAGTCAATAACTATCACTCCGACAGGCGCCACTCTCCCTTCATCTCCGAGCGGCGGAACATCGGGACCGGAGACAACTCATACCATAGATATATCGAAGGCAGTGCAGTTTCTGCGCTCGCTCCAAAACACTGACGGCAGTTTCGGTGCGGCACTCTACACCGACTGGGTCGCTATCGGACTAGGAAATATTGCCGGTGCAGATGACATGCGAGGCAAGCTCAAGACCTATTTTACGATCCATACCGACCCGGGATCACTCCTCACCGATCTTGAGCGCCGCGCCATGGCACTCGAAGCGCTTGGTGTGGATCCTGCAGTTGGCACGACTCGCAATTATATCGCTGATATCAATGCACGCTTCGATGGTACACAGTTCGGCGATGCAAATGAGGTGAACGACGATATGTTCGCACTCATCGCACTCACTCATGCCGGCTACGATGCGACCGATGATGAGATAGCTTCTGATGTGAATTTCATTATCTCAAAACAAAGCGTAGACGGCTCATGGGGCAACATCGACCTCACGGCGGCAGGGATAGAAGCACTTTCACCCCTAAGCACTCTTCCCGGGGTCTCTGCTTCGATAAATAAGGCAAAGGCAGCACTGCACACAGCGCAGCAGGCAGACGGCGGATTCGGTTCAAGTTTTGCGACCAGCTGGGTACTTAATGCGATAAACGGTATGCCGAGTGAAGTCCTTTCCCGCGACTGGGTCAAAGGAGGGCGCACTCCCGCAGATTATCTCTGGCTACTTCAGCAGACAGACGGCGCAGTAGGAGAGAATTCACTTGATACCAACAGTCGCGTATGGGCGACCGCCTATGCGCTCACCGGCGGAAGCGGCACTGACTGGGATGGAGCACTTGATACATTTACCAGAGCAAGTGGTGGAGCGACTCATGCTCCGCACACCGGCATCGGTGGGGAAGTGCTCGGTGCGGCTATTGCGACAGGCGGCAGTACTGCAAGTGCGAGTAGTACTGTTGTGAGTACCTCGACGACTCCTGCTATCAAGATAGCCAAGACAGTAAAGATTTCGACAAGTTCAGAAATGTTCATCTGGAGCGATGCATCAGCAAGCTCTTCAGCGACGAGCAGTATCACAAAGGCAACATCGACCACTCCAAAAGTAAAAAGTGTAAAGACCAAGAAGAAAGTCGGCTCGATCGACCCAATGAAACAGACCGCGAGTGTATCGAGTGCGGTACCCTCGGTACCTCCTGCTCCGGCTGAAACACCAAAAGCGAGCAAGGGTATCGGAAGTTTCATTGTCGATCCATTCTCAAGATTCTTCAAGTTCGTCGGCTCGTGGTTTTAGTCCCTAACCTGCTGTAAGTCACTTTCTGGTATAATAGATTCATGGCAGACATAGGAATTGCAGAGAAAGATTCGTACTTCGTAGCGGTCAAAGTATTCTTAGAAAAGAAAGAAAGCCTTCTTATCATTAAGGATAAGTTTGGTGCATGGGATTTGCCCGGTGGTCGCATTAAAAAACACGAATTTGAAACTTCACTCAAAGATGTTATACATCGGAAAATGTCTGAGGAGATTGGTGATGAAATAGGGTATTCGGTAGAAGATCGCCCTGAAGTCCTGATGAGACATGAACGCATTGAGGCAGTACCCGGCAATCCAACAGTCCGTATTTTTGGAATTGGATATCGCGCAGCATGGAAGAGTGGTGAACCAAAGCTTTCTTCATCACACACAGAAATGCAGTGGGTAAACTTAACTAACTTTAAGCCTGAAGAATATTTTACTGGTGGATGGCTCAAGGGTGTTAAGGAGTATCTGTCCCTGAGGAGAAAGGATTGATTCTGTTCTATCTTTCGTAAGATAGTCGTAGAGGATATGTTAAAGTAGTCGCATGGACATCCGCGTACGTACCAAGGTCAATCAGAAGAAAGAAGGGGTGAGCGTGCTTCGCGATGGCAGGCTGCGTGTTGCGGTGCGCGCGGATAGGAGTGAGGGGAAGGCAAATCTACGCGTACGTGAGCTCATTGCTCTTCATTTTGGTGTGAGTCTTGGCAATGTACATATCATCTCAGGCCACACCCAGCCGACAAAACAGGTAAAGGTCATGAAGTAGCCCTTTGATTGCATTTTTTGCATAGAGGACATAGGATTCGCTCATGAAAAAGAGCCTCGTGCTTATTGTCGGAATACTGATACCCGTGGCGCTATTTGCCGCCGCCCACAATAACTATGGTATACGCGGTACATTGCCAACCTTTCTCTCATTCGCTGATGCTAAGTCGACGACCACGCCGGGAGTCCACACGCATGCAACGCTGATATTTGTCGGTGACATGTTCTTCGACCGGTATATCCGCGCGACGAGTCGTACGCATGGCGCAGATCATCCGCTCTCTTGTGTCGACACATTTCTTGCGCATGCGGATGCGGTGATAGGCAATCTCGAGGGTCCCATCACCGACGAAAATTCTGTGAGCGAAGGCACTGAAATCGGAAGTGCGGACAACTATCAGTTCACCTTTCCGAGCACGACTGCGCGGCTCCTTAAGAAACACAACATCGGCATAGTCGATCTCGGCAATAATCACATATCGAATTTTGGGCGCGATGGACAACGCTCGACCGAAGCATATCTCACGAAAGCGGGAGTAGGGTATTTCGGAGGGATGCTCGGCGATGAACCGGTGCTTGAGCAGGATATCAAAGGCATGCCGTTCTCGTTCGTGAGCTATAACGCATTTCTTGGCACTAGCTCGACCGCTGTTGCACATGTAATAGAAAATGAAGACAAGAAGGGGCGAACCGTCATCTTGTTCGCGCATTGGGGGAATGAATATTCTACTTCGACGGACTCGATAAAGCAGGATGCAACACTGTTCGCTTCAAGCGGTGCGAAGCTCATTGTCGGTGCGCATCCGCACATTGTGCTTCCTCACGAGACGATAGACGGCACCCCTGTCTATTATTCACTCGGCAACTTCGTTTTTGATCAGTACTGGAATGATGCGGTCACCCACGGTCTGGCGCTCACGGTAGAAATAGAAGACGGGAAAGTTGTTGATATAAAGAGTGATGCGACCGTGCTTCTTCTTGATGGACGCACCTGCATGGAGGCGAAGATCACAACCACGCCAAAGGTCAGGGATGAATAGTTCTTGCTATAATCACCTTATGCAAAAACTCCGGACCTATCTCAGTAGAAAGAGGAGATACATCGTCCTCATACTCGGAATATCTTTCTTTGCGCTCCTTATCATTTCACAAAAAGTGAACGACTCGCTTCACCGTGCGTACGAGAATGAGATCTCTGCTCGGGTATTCGACAAGAACGGACTCCAGCTGCGCATTCTCGCGAATGCAAAAGGCGCATATATGATAGAGTCGACCTCGACTGGACGCTTTGGTGAGCTTGCCATCCGCTCTGAAGACCGCTATTTCATGTACCATCCCGGCGTGAATCCGGTCAGTACTATTCGTGCGCTTTTTTCATACTTCTTTTATAGCTCGCATAAAGGCGGCAGCACCATTACGCAGCAGTTGGTCAAGAATCTGCTGCATCATGAGAATGAACGTACCTGGAAGAACAAGCTGAGCGAACTTTCCGGTGCGCTCATGCTTGAGCTACATACAGGGAAGCATGAAATACTTGCGATGTACCTTTCGAGTGCATATTTCGGACAGCAGTCAGAAGGAATAGAGCAGGCGTCACTGCATTATTTCGGCAAGGATGCGGTCGCACTTTCTGACGGGGAGATACTGCAGCTCCTGGCCCTACTCCAAGCACCGGCATTCGCTCCCGGCAGCGCGGGCAATCTCGAGCGGGCAAAAGCTATAGGCATGCGCACCCAAGTGAGCGATATACCGACCTTCGCGTCACTCCCTCCGACACTTAAAGATATCAAGACCGACCCGGCAATGTTCGAGCTCTCTTCACTCTCTGCATGTGATACCACATGTACGCTCTCAGTCGACGGCGAGCTGACTGCAAAGATCCGCGAGATAGTCCAAGATACACTTGCCTCTCCCAAATTCAAGAGCGTCAGTAGTGCGGCTGTCGCGGTCGTGAGAGTAGGGAAGGGTGGCGAATCAAATCAGCTCCTCGCGCTCGTTGGATCACCTGATCCGTATGGCGGTGCGGACGGCAATCAGATAAACATGGCGCTCGCGTCACGCCCCATTGGCTCGACATGGAAGCCGTTCATCTATGGCAAGGCAATAGAAAAAGGCGCCCGTCCGTACACCATCATCGATGACAGTGAATACCGTTATGAAATAGGTACCGGTTATGCATTCTATCCCAAGAATTATGACGGCCTCTATCGCGGTCCTGTCACGCTTAATTATGCACTCTCCAATAGTCTCAATGTGCCGGCGGTGCGCGCGCTCGGATTCGACGGGGTGGATGCGTTCGGAGTGTTCATGCAAAAATCGCTCGGATTCATCCCAAAACAGTCGATGGATACTTATCAACTCTCCATTGCGCTTGGCGGACTCGAGATGAATCCGCTGCTTCTGGCTGAATACTTTACCGCGTTCCCGCGTCAGGGAACACTTGCCCCGCTTTCGCTCGAGAAAGGTTCCCTTATGCAGGTGCCGATGCTGACACCTTTTACCGGGACAAAACATATTTTTAATGCGACGACCACGCAGCTGATGAACAAAATGCTCTCGGACCGCCTGATGGGTGTCGAGCAGTTCGGGCTTGAGAGTAATCTTAACCTGCCTTTCACAGGTTATGCGGTGAAGACCGGGACGACCTATGACTATCACGACAGCTGGACGGTCGGCTACACGGGAGACGTGGTGGTGGTTGCGTGGATAGGTAATAGTAATAACAAAGCCATGGACCTGCTTTCTGGTGCGCGCGGTGCAGGCAAGATCTGGCATGACACCATGTCGCTTTTGTATGCACGCGGGGAACTGACGCCGGGCGGTTTTGATGAAGCATCGCTTATGGACGTGACGACAGAGGAGGGGAATTCATTCGGGCTTCCGGGTGATGACGTCGAGCGAGCGCGCGCCATTATGCAGGTACAGGGCGAAAGTGAGATCGTCCTTGAGCCGCATGATGGTGATGTGCTTCAATTTGAGAAGGGCATGAGTGTTGCACTACGAGCAAAACAACCACTCCGATGGGAGGTCGGAGGTGTAACGATCGCAAATGGAGTTGATGAGCATTGGACACCAACCTCACAGGGAGAATATGTCATTACCTGCAGATCATTGAATGGTACCGTCATTGGTTCACTACACATTCACATACGCTGACGGAGCGTCATATACCACACTCATTATCGAACGACAATGAGTGTGGTATATGACGAGACGGGAAGTACTTTACTCTGACTTTTTTGTCACCGTAAACAGTTCGCCTTGTGTGCGTCCGAAGTTCTCCGGAGTATAGAGCTCACTCACAATCATCGGCAGGTGCTGGTATGTCCCCGGGACAAGCGCGCGTACATAATAGTCGAACACGTATTCGCCGGGTCCGAGCTGTCCGACATAGGCGAAGATTCGGTCATCATGGTTCTCGATCATGGTCGGATAGAGCTGTTGTATGTACGACTCGCGTCCCGCGTATGCTTCATCACTCACTTCACCCTTCACGTCGGTGACAGGTCCCGCTCCACCGTTACCGAATGAGAAGATAGAAGCAAGTTCGCGTGATGCCCACGAGGTCTTTTTTGTGTTCTGCATAGGGACTGCCATGCCAAGTGTGCCGTCTGCATTCCTCTGGTCATCGGTCCGTCCGAGCGTCTGATCTTCAGTAGCAAAGTTCTGATTCACAATTTCGACTCCCGCCGGGATGAAATCTTCGATGCCGACATGGGAACGAGTGACACCGGTCTTGAGTATCACATGCCCGTGCAGGACCTCTCCCTGCATTGCACTAGTCACAGGGTGTTCGAACTTGGTATCGTCCAGTCGATAGAGTCCGCGCTCCACGGTAAATCCTTCATCGCGCGCGGGGATCATATTCGCCGGCAGATAATATTTCAGGCTCATGTCGTAGTAGTACGCGTCATTCTGTGTTCCAAGATCCTTCTTTGCGAGTAGAATGCTTTCTGATCTGCCTTTCGCGAGTGCGGTCATCGGTACAGTTGTGGCAAATGTCTCGGTGACATTATTCTTATCGAAGATCGGTGCAAGTACTTCGCTGCCTCCGACGCTTGCAGTGATCGCTTCGTGTGCACTTCCTTCTTTCTTCCATGACAAATATTTCGTCACCGCGTCGATAACGGTGATGGATGAATAGGTCGAGGCCCATCCGCCATCCTTCACGCGCGTCTTCTTGATGCTGCGCAGATATCCCTCAAGGAGAGGGGACTCACGCTCTGATTCGGAGAATGCCTTGAGTGCGAGCGCGGTATTCGCAACTTCATCGCTGAAATACGAGTAGCCGGAGGAATTGCCGTTTTTGACGATAGTGCCGCGCGCATCGATCGAGCTGCGGTTCTCGAATTCTGCGAACACACGATTGGTCGCAAAGTATCCCATGTGCTGCTTGGTCGCAAGGATGGCGAGGTAGGCGAGTGCGGGAGTGCTGAGACGATTCGCGACCAGGTCTTTGTCGTCCGCATATCCTGCAACCTTAGACGCAAGACTATTTGAGAGGCTCTTGTCTTTCATGAGTGAGAGTACATAGGCGCTGGCGATGGTGTCGTCGGGGCTCGGTGCATATCCTTGGCGCGGGTAGGTGACAGAGTTGTAGACAAAGCGCGCTGCTGCATCTATCTTACTCTGGTCAACATCGTATCCCGCCGCGCGTAGTTCTAGATATGTTTCAAGGGTCGAGCGGGTAAGCCAGAAATCCTCGGGGGTGTAGGCGTAGAACGATACCCCGCCGTCTGCTCCTTCACTCTGGTACAGCTTCGCAAGACCAAGTGCGACTATTTCATCGACAGTGTAGCTCTTGCCGCCCTGGTAGTAACGCTCGGAGAGGATCGGAGTGGTGGTCCCAAACAGCGCATCATTCTCTTTTACCAGTGCGATAGTGCGCAATTTGCCTCCGACCTGTTCGCTGCATTCGTACGGATAGATGATCATATTGGTGATCGCATCGTTCATCAGCGATGCCATGGTCGCCGACAGCGAAATAGTGAGCCCTCCGCGGTCAGGGACTACGTTTTTGGGAAGATAGAGTCGCTCTTTCCATGATGCATCAGTCACTCTGCCTGCCGTGACCGTGCTTTCATATGTCTCATTGCGTTCGATAGGGAAGGACCCATCCACCACATCTTCGTACTCTGCATTCTTGGCAGAGAGTGTGAATGTGTGTACGCCATCCGCCTTCGACTCTGGGGCAAGTGCGGGAAAAGAGACCGAGAGTGATGCATGCGGATCAAGTGTGATGCTCTGTGACACATTACCTGTGAAGGAAAGTGATGGTGATGTTACAGAAACAGTGATGCTTTGTCGCTCGTCTGACTCGTTGAATACCGTTCCTCCGATAGAGAGCGTATCGCCGGGGATGACGAAGCGCGGTTTCAGCGGCACCGCCATCAGGGTCTTTCGTGAAGTGAAGTCGGTGTATCCTGCCCCTACTTTTGTGTCTTTGGTGATACCGACACTCTCTACCTGCCACTCGGTCAAGTTATCAGGAAGTGTGAAGTGGATAGTTGCATGTCCCTCCTTGTCGGTCACGACCGTGCCTTCCCAGAATGCGGTATCACGGAACACTCCGCGCTCCTTCTTTTCCAGGTCATCTCCGCCGCCACCCGAACCGCCCTTGGTTCCGGTCGGGATCTCCGCCACGGTAAGTACATTCTTCACATTCGAGAGCGTACGAACTACTACCGGTGTATATCCGTAGAAAAAGGCGATCGGATTTTTCTTCGGATTTCCAACCAGAGCCAAGACACTCATGTCGACGACTGAAAGCGAAGTCTCTCCGACCACTGGCGCACCCTTTGAGTCGGTCATGCGCACATCGAGTGTCACCCCTTCACCCGGGAGATAGACCTTCTTGTTCGGTGTGACTGCAATGTTCAGCTCTTTTTCTTTTGTATCGACCGAGAAGTCTATCGCCCCGTACTTCACCTCGGGAAGCGGTGAGAGGAGGAGCACTTGCGCCTCAACGCTCGGAATATACTGCTCAGTGACAGGGAAGCTGTATTCGGATATCTCGCTTGTGAGATCTACTACTTTTCGTTCATAGATATCGCCGCGCACGATGGTCACGAGCGCTTTTGCCTTCGGATACGGCGACTTGATGACGAAGTGCGCAGTATCGCCGACCTTCAGCGCCGTCTTGTCGCTCACTAGTTCAAGCGTTGCATTGTTTGTCGGCTTTATCTCAACATTACCCTCGCCTGAAACATACATGCCGTATGTTGCGGTGATAGGATTCCCTTGCTCGTCTTTACCTGTCAGCGTGAACTGATATTCTCCCGCCTCGCCTGCGGTGAATGCATAGCTGCCGTTGCCGTGGTCATCGGTCGAGAGGTTCGTGCTGTCTATCTTGGTGAGTGTCTTCTCGGAACGATAGTAGAAGTTGCCGTCGACCTCTTGGCGTTTGTATGATTTCCAGTCGATACGGTCGAGCTCAAGTGAGAGGCCGCTCTTGGCGATAGGCACTCCTTTGATGTCGACGGTCTTTACTTTGAGTGTGCCCGCCTGACCCTTGTTATAGAAGTAGTCATCCATCGCAAGTCCGGCATAGAACGAACCGCGGTGCACGATGAACGAGTGCTCAGATGAGACCGACTGCCCGTTCTCGTTCTTGACCGTTACGCGCAGGGTCACGAGCTTACTGGTGTTTTTGTTGTCACCGGTAAAGAGCTTGTCGATGTTCAGCTCTTTTGAAATAATTGCTTTGCCATCCTTGCCGACCGTGGCTTTGCCTCCCGCGATATAGTGGTCGCCATACCAGCCGTCCTCGCGCTCATACCAGCCGCGGCCAAAATTAAAGTACTCATCAGTGTAACGGTCAAAGTAATAGTCCTGCGAGACGATACGGTATTCGACCGTGCCCCCACTCACGGGTACGCCGAAATAATAATCCGCACTGACGGTCCATGTGCCGGTGTCGCCTGAAACATACTCCTCTTTGTTCCCTTCGACGCCGACCTTGAACTGCGGTGCGACGTACTCCTCCACCTGGAATGAACCGTATCCGCCGTCAGTCGAGATCTGGTAGTAGCCGAGCGGTGCTTTGCTGTCGAGTATCACGTTACTTTCATACGTGCCGTTCTTGGTCATCGCGACATCCTGTGTGCGCAGGACATTGTAGCTCGCATCGCGGATGGTGATAGTGGTCGTGCCGTCGACTGGTTCATACTTCGCATCGTAGCCGATGCGTGCGATGCCCTTCACGTGCACGGTGTCGCCCGGCCGATATATGGGACGGTCCGTATAGATGAACTCGCGCTTCACCGCACTCACACCTGAGGCATATGAAAGCGAATCAGTGTTCATTGAGATGACCGCACTCTCAGTTGCTTTTCCGTCGGCATCTTTCAGCTGAATGATGGCGCCGGCGATATTGTCTGCACTTGGCATGGTCGCTATTCCTTGCGCATCGGTCTGTTTTGAGGGGAGTGCAATGAGTGTCAGTTTATTACCGGAGTTTTTGGATGCATATGCGGTCACCATGGCACCCGTTATGGGCGCTAGGGTATGTGCATCATTCACCCAATACAGATTCGCCGGCCATTTTCCGTTCATGAAAGAACCCTTCACCGTAACGTCTTCTTCATCAGAGTAACCGTAATTATAGTCATTGCGCTCGGCTTGTTTTGCTCCGACCGCAAGACGTGTGACCGAGAGGAAGGTCTTCTCGTACAGTTGACTGCCAAAGATATAGAGAGGCCTTCCGTTCTTGCCTGTGCCATTATATGTCGCGCGCCGATAGCCGGGATTCGAGAACACCACGACATAGTTTCCGGTCGGGTCGCTGTAGTAGTCATGAAGATCTATCTGGAAATATTTGCGCGTCGCATACGAAGAGGGAAGCACAATGTGTTTTTCTTTGGTGTCGATGCATGCAAGCGTGTCCGCGCTGTCTGAAATATCCGGCATATTCACGCGATAGTTAAGCATGGTCTCACCCGAGACTTTGCAAATGGTCATGTCGACATTGTCCATGAAGTCGAGTCCGTATGAGAGCTTGGTCCTGTCCGGTGGAGTCATCAGTACCTGGTCCTGTAGATGGGTGAACCCTTTGGCCATAGGGTCAGCGTCCTCACTGGTGAATGCGATGTCTTTTGCCGCATGTTGTCCGAATGCATCATCGAGTGCGAGTGAGAGTTTGTACGCATACAGCGGTACCAGTCCGTAGCCAATGCGTGTCTCCCATGTGCCGACAGGGCAACCGATGTAGCCGGGAGTAGTAGTGATACTACTTATATAGTACGAGCCGCTCCATGACCATTTGCCGAGCATCATATTTGACTTCACCTTATTGTAGAACTCTTTCTCGTCCGGCTCGGGGATCGCACCGCTTGAGCAAACGACCATTTCAGTCAGACTCGCCGCTTTTGCCCCGTCCGCCGGAATAGTCGAGGAGATGACGAACTTCAGATAGGTGGTGAATACTTCTTCAATGTTGCTGTCAGAAATAATAACCCCCGATGTATTGACCAGCTTTTTGATCACGACCTTTGAGGTCTCGCCAAGCGCGAATTGTGTAGGATCAAAGGTGATGAGGATAGTTGAATGATCGGGTTCTTTCACGCAGTCTTTCGTTGATACTTCTATCTCTTCTCCGGGCGCGGGCTCCTTGCACTTTTCATCGTAGGCGACTTTTGCGACGCCTTTGCCGCCGATACTCGATGCATCCAAGTCGACAGGCTCCCCGGTTGTGATCACCAGTGTTCCCGCAGGATCAAAGTACTCAGGAGTGACACTCGTACTTCGGTCCGAACGTGCGCTCACGCTCGTGATGACCTTGTTCACATGGTACGAAGGATTGAAAGTGGTGTTCAGGCTCACATCACCCTCAAGCGGCACTGCGCCGTTTACGATGAGTGTCATCGAAGTGTCAAAATCCCACAGGAACCTTCTCCCGTGCGAGTCTTTTTCCGGGAATATCTCAAGCACCGACTTGTCGGTCAGGGTATTTGTTTTTCGGCTGCTATCGTCATACGCATCTCTTGTCCCGTATGCCAGCACGATAGGAAGTCCTTTTTCGACAATGGAACTGAGTGACACTCTTGCACGGGTTTTCTCAAGGTCGATAGGCTGGTTGAAATAAATACGCAGCGGCTCGTCGTGCGTGATCTCTTCGACCTGTCCGGAGTAATAATCCTGACGATACGCGAGCGAGCGCGTGACGAAGTGATGCGCGAAGGGCGCGACCACAACACCGTCTTCCGAGCGGAAGCCGTCGTTCACGGTGATGCTATAGTTTGAAGAGCGCATAAGTCTCGTTGCAGGGATGAACTGTAGGGTGCGGGTGGTGATCCATTTCCATCTTCCTGTCGTTGCGGGAGTGATGGTGACCGGTACCTGCATGTCTGCCATCTCTGAGAGGGTAGAGAGCGCGACCATCGGACGACTGAACATGATGGTGATGCGCGAGTATTCATTGACCTCGGCTTCCTGCTTGGGGAACACCGCGAGGACCGACGGATCCTTATCAACGGTGAACATTTTCTCGAGTCGTACTTCGGGCGTGTCGAGTGTCGCGAGGTAGTGTGCGCCAAGGGCGAGCTTGGTATCGGGGAGATAGCGGAAGGTGCGGGTCTTGTTTCCCGCTCCTACCGGAGCGTTACTTCCGGCAGCATCATTCTGCCACTTGCCCTTGATCTCCGGACTGAAGTGGAGCGATACTGCCGGGTCGAAATTCGCAAGTGAGATATCTTCCGGAAGTGAGACGTGAATCGATGCACTCTCAGAGACCTTCTCAGGCACAAGCGTATACTCCTCACCAGGAGTCTCTTTCACTGTTGTCTTCTGTGTGGTGAGTAGTGCGCCGAACGCGAAGATGACTATCGCGATCGAGACGACGACATAGGTCCTCTTGGAAATTGATTTAACGAACGCGGATAATTTATTCATAATAGAGCCCTCCTTTTTTGGGTCCCCTGAGACCGTCGACGGTTCGTCATTCATGTCCTCTAGTATAGACGAAAATACGCCATATTTCACCGCCAAAACACGTATTTTTCTGCGTACATAGCCACTTTCGCGAAGGGTTGCTATTCGCACCGTTTGGTGTATGATATTGGCATTCGTGTGTTTTCTCGTGCTGTGGTTGAGAGTAATCTCAGAGCGCGTATCGAGAAGGTCGTACGCGAAGTTTAAAGTTTTAGTATCAATACAATGGCTCAAAAGCTATACGTTGGTGGATTGCCTTACTCGACTACAGATCAGGAGCTTGCGGACGCGTTCGCAGCATCTGGCTCAGTCACGTCTGCGTCAATCGTTACCGACCGTATGACCGGACGCTCACGCGGTTTCGGTTTTGTCGAAATGTCTACAGAGGAAGAGGCTAACGCCGCTATCGATATGTGGCACGGCAAGGAGTTCGGTGGCAGAATGCTCACCGTCAACATCGCGCGTCCCAAGGAGGACCGCCCTGCTGGAGGCAATGGAGGTGGTGGTGACCGTGGCCCTCGCCGCGATTACGGACCCCGCCGAGACTTCGGTTCTCGATAATACCTGGAGAAGGGGAAACCCTGATATCGGTATCAACAAAACACACTCATCTTCGCAAGAAGGTGAGTGTGTTTTGTTATCTGTGCATGAAAATGATTCAGTTTTATCCCAATAGTTTGTATACTGAATGCATGAGTATGAAGCCTGAAGAGAAAAAGCAGTACATCATCGCAGCGATACTCGCACTTTGTATTGCAGGCAGCGCGGCGATATACAAGTATCGTTTTGAGCAGCCCGATATCATCCAACCTGTCATTCCGCCGGTCGGTATTGTCGGGTCCGCGCATGCACATGCGTCACTTTTGGTCCTTGCAAACGACAAAGTGGTCAACTTCTGCTCCCCTGAGTTCATGCTCAAAAGTCAGTATGTACACTTTGAGAATAACGACTGCTATACCATACACCGCCATGCGACTGGTGTGACCATTCCGACCTTCTTTAAGACCATTGGAGTCGATCTGACCCCGAGTTGTCTCGTATTGCCGAATGGTACGCGGTACTGCACAAATGGCGCAGACCATATTGGCGTCATGATCAATGGTAAGGAGTTTCCGGTAACCGAGCTCCCGTTCTATGAATTTAAGAACAATGACCATATTCTCATCAATTACGGCCCGGAAACGGGAGCAGCACTCAAATTCAAATACAACAGCGTACCGCAGATACCGCTCGATGTGAATGAACCTCTGGTAAAAAAAGAGTTCGGCAAAGTCATCGATACGACACCCTTAGTGAATACTCCGATGCAGGCCAACTGACATGCAGGAACACGATGAGATTGTGGGCGATGTCGGCTACTCCAAATTCATTGTGAGGCATTTCACCAACCGTGAAGGGCGTGAAGGCTCATGGGGCCTAATACACACCAATGCATTTGGGCCTGGCGCACAGGTGCTCGCTATTACGCGCGATCACCGTGTCATCCTCGAGCGTTCCTACCGCATCCCGCTTCAGTCGTACGTCATAGAGTTGCCCGGCGGCACCAATGATGTCAAAGGCGAGAGCGCGGAGACACTGGTGCGCCGCGAGCTACTTGAGGAGACAGGATATGGAAAGGGTGAGTACCACCTGCTTGCGGATATTCCTGATGCTCCCGCACTTACCGACCAGATAAATACGATTTTTTTCGCATATGGTGTTGAGCGGCAGGGGCCGGCCACTCCCGGCGCTGATGAAACCATCGAAGTGCTTGAGATGCCGCTCGCAGGCCTTCTGCGTTCACTGCGTAACAAAAAAGAGCCGGTCGACCCCAAGGTATACACGGCAATAGCACTGCTTCCGATAGAATTTTTGAAGCAAGCGATAAGCTAACATCACGTCTTCGGTGAGCGTACCGACCTGTTATGTGCGGCGCTTATTGCGCGGTTGCATCACGCAGTGCGTTCATCGCATCACTGAGATCACTCTGTGCCTTCAGGAGTTTTGTGCTCAGGTCGGCGTATGATGAATTGCTTGTATCAAGTGCCTTGCTGTAAGGTTCCGCACAGGCATCACTCCATGATCCGCAGTTCTGATCAAATTGTGCGATGAGTGCCACTGAGGAGTTCTTCACTCGCTCAAGTTCCTGGTTGATGCGGTCGATCACTATCTGCTTGTCGGTGACAAGGAGGCGTAGCTCTCTCGCTGAGAGGTTACTCTCTTCTGAGGAAATCGTCGGTGCTGTTCGTGTCGTCACTACTGTAGCATTTCCAAGGGGAGTGGTGTCCTTCGATATTTCTACACTCGGAGTTTGCGGTACTTCAAGTATCGCACTCTTTACCGCATCACTTTCATTACTGCCGCTTGAGACATCAGAAAACGCTGCAGCACCGACGAGCTGATTTGGATTCACACCGGAAAGCTTAAATGATGACGTGAGTGAAAGAGAAATAAGGAATCCGAGCGTGACTCCGGTAATGAACACGAAGAAAACGAGCGATGACTTGAGAAGGTCGTCAAACAGGTGATTTTCACCGACATGCTCTATTCGCAGGTAAGTTTTTTGCATATGCAACATATTACCACATAAAAATTGATTTGGCAATATTTACCATGGTTTATAATAGGTCGGCGTGATTAACGCAGGAATATAGGTATTTTGGCATATTATATCTGTGGATAAACCTGTTTATAGCACTATGAATAATTGACAGTACAATCTGTTGATTGTCTGGGGATAACTTTTAATATTCCCTTATTTTTAAAGCTAAAATGTATATATCGACCCTCGAGATTTCCCCACGTTCTCGAGCTTCGAGTCGTTTCCATGACAATAGAAGAAAATAAAGAAGCGGGGTTCATCACTCTCAAAGAAGCGAGTGAGCGTTTTGGGTATTCCCCGGACTATGTCGGACAACTGATTCGAAAAGGAAAGATCGAAGGTAAGCAGGTGTACTCAAACCTTGCCTGGATGACGACTATCGACTCCATTGAGGAGTATCTTTCGCGTGAAAAGCGTACTTCAAAAACGGAAAAGGAGGAAGATGACAAGGGAAGTCTTGTGCGTATTACAGAATATCTGCTCTCACCGGAAGGCGCACTCTATCTGTCGTGGGGCCTCAAGGGACTTATGGTCGTACTCGCTATCACGGCGATGTTCGTGTTCTATTTCCTCTCCATTGCACTTGATCACAAGATGGTGCGCGATGCCGAACGTAAACTTGTCCACAATGAGCTCGCTGTCCCTTTGTCAGCTTTACCGGCGGATGCCGATCATATCACCTATGAAAAATGATCAACATCTAAATGTGGTCAGGCTGGAAGGGCCGAAGAAGAGCGAGGCGAGCGCACTGCGCCTTTCGACTCGTACGGAAAATACCAGAGAGCGCGTCTTGCGTGCAAAAGAAGCTGCGCGCGATATGTCGCGGATCATGAAAGCGGAAGAGCCGAGCACTCGCGGATATCGGCGCTCACTCTCAGTGCGCATAGCCGAAGGAGTGATGGGAAAGCTTGCTGCATTTCTCCTCATTCCGACCATGCTCATCTATCCGATACTTCCCGCGTACGCTGCGGAGGATGCATCGAGTACGCCTTCTGTGGCTACCCCTGCAGCATTATCGACTGACACGACCACAACAACCTCCACAGATGCGAGTGCGACTCCTCCTGATATGGGCATCATTGCGAGTGTGACCGGGGCGGTGACCGATCTAGTGAATGCGATACTGCCAGGGAGCGGAACAAGTACCGATGCGACGTCCACGGGGGATACAAGCTCGACAACTCCAGCGACCGAAGGAGATGCGACGACAACTCCAGGAACCACAAGCGATGCGACAAATACTCCGCCCTACTTGCCGGGGGATGGCACCACTAGTGCCTCTTCGACCGATGCAACCACAACTCCCGTATTCGGAGACGGTACTGATGCGAGTTCGACTGCGACGACTACCGTGAGTGACACCGCAACAAGTACCGAGATCGTGCCGGATACTGAGACCGCATCCAGCTCGGAGGTGCTACCACCCGGACCCACCAACGACGAGATCATCGCACAGAAGCTGGCAGAAAAAGAAGATGCGATGCGCGCGAGTATTCGCAAAGAGGTCGAGACTGAATTCACCAAGGGTTGCGTCACACTTGATACGGTAGGGTATTACTGTCTCAAAGATCATCAGTCTGACCAGGGCGGTGCACTTGCTCCTTCGACCGCGATCTCAGCAGTCACCTCGCAGATAGATCCGGCAACTTCATACAAACAAATTTTTGTGACTCGCGCAGATGTGACGACGATGATCACTCATGATGCATGGGACAATGCATTCCCGTCGGACGATCTCACCGGCAGCGCTATCGTCTGGCAGGGTAATGTCGGGGGACGCTGGCAGATCTTTTACACCGATGCGACTGCGACCGGCACTCCGAAAGTCATTCAGATCACCCATTCGACCGAAAGTAATTTCAATCCGCGTGTCGACGGCAACGATGTGGTCTGGCAGGGATGGATCGACGGTAATTGGGAAATATTCCTTGCTGAACATCTTGCACCCGAACAATTCATCACGGATGCAGTGCTTCCGAAAGAGAATACGCTGCTCGGCATCGACCATGAGTGGAAAGTGACCCGCATCACCACGAACCTGACGCACGATATGTTCCCGTCCATCGCAGGCGATCTCGTCACTTGGCAGTCATTCAACGATAATGCCTGGAACATTTACGTATACAGTCTGAAGACACAGGCAACAAATCAACTCTCACACAGTGGCGACAAGAGCGAGCGACCGCGCTTCGCTATCACTTGGGATGAACGTACCCCTGAAGGCGCCGCACGAATGGTCGGCTATGATATCGCTTCCGGCAAAGCACTTGATCTCACGAGTGAAGCAAGACAAGTGAACGATGAGAAGCCATACAGCAAGGAACCGCAGGCGCCTATCTCACAACCCAATCAAGCGGCACTTCCCGTCGCTACAAGCACTGCAACCTCCACTACTTCGAAGACCGATGACAGTGGAGCAGGTAACGATCTCGGTGTATGATGATGCGCTTTCGGAAACTCATGCGCATGAACGCGCAGAAAAGGCAGTTCGTACGAGCGTCTTCGGCAGCGCTGATGATCCTCGCTACGCTGTTCTACAGTTTTGGCGGGCTTGATCTCTATCTCGGACTCACGACACCGTTCGCACCAAAGTATGCCGACGCGGCGTATACCGGAAAGCAGGAGAAGACCGTTGAGTTCTTGCTTGGGGGTACCTCTGATGCGACCTCGCGCACGGTGAGCGGCGAGCTCGACTACGTTGGATCATCGTGGAATACCGTGAAGGCGACTGCGGGGCAAGACATCATCACTATTGCAGGCAGCGGCATTCGTGTGGTGAATGCCTATCTCGACACCTCATTCATCGCCTCTTCGACAGGTAACATGACCGCGATGGATGTGTTCTTTGATGCAGCGAATTCTTCTTCTGCAGGTACTGACGTCCCGGTCGGTGAAGTGTCGGCGAATGCGGTATGGAACAACACCGGAGAGAGTCAGTACATTCATGCGACCCATGATGTGACGGCATTCTTCGCAACCACCACCGATAGTCAGTGGTCTTCTGGCGTCAGTGTGACCGCATCGGCGTCGACCACTTTCTCTCTCGCATTTTCGCGCACACTCACGACCGTGCGCCTCGTCATTACCTATGAAGACGATTTCTCGACTGGCACGCACAATGAAGTGAAGACCGTACGTTTCCCGCTTGCATCGACGGTAGTGGGGGATATTGGCTCGCGTCAGGCGGCATGCGCGGCCGCTGCGACCTGCAGCTTCACCTACAATGCGAACATTCCTGACCTAAGTGCGAATAGTGACATCCTCGACGTGCATTTTGAACTCCATGCGCGCATCGATTCGGTTACCGCATCAAGTATCCAGATGGGCGTGCGTGGCAATACTGCTTCATCGTCCGCATTCGACTGGGTCGAGCAGAACAATGATGCGAGTGAAGTGAATGTCTCGTGGCAGCCTGCGATAGGTTCGCCGAATTTCCAGGCGAATACTACTCAGACGCTTGATGTACTGATGGGTACCGTACCGGCGTCCATACTTGGCGGTGAACTCGTCATCACGTACCGCTACTCGACCGGCGCTGCATCGCAGACCGAGACCGTGCGCTACTTTGTCGGGCAAAATACAGCAGCTGGAGGTACTGCAACGACAACCTTCGCGACTACCTCAGTGACCGTAAGTAATAGCGGTGAGTCGGTGAAAAATGTTTGGCTGCGTGTGCATGCGGCGCCGTTCGCAGCTGCGAACCTTGTGGTGCAAAGCGCGGTCGGGAATGCGACCAATAGGTTTGGTGTATACGCGATAACCGCCACCAACGGTCGTGCCGGAGACACTGCGACCATCATTCAAGATCTGTCGCAAGATGTAGCGAGCCTCACAACTCCGACCGGTGCAATAGGAAGTAAGACGAAGTTCACTGTCGCGAATTCTCCGGTCGCAGTTGAAGTATTCGTCACATTCACTTGGAACGGTAGTACTGCGAGCGATGTGACCAAGACCGTGTCATTCTCTGGCGCGCAGCAGGGTATCTCTTCGACCGCACTCAACTGGAATAACCGACCGGTATTTCTCGAACTGCCTGAGACTGTCACTAAAACCTATCGTAGCGCATATGCCTATACGAATTACATGCACTCCAACGCCGCAACTACCATCACCCTCGGTTCGGCAACCATCGGAGTGAATGCATCGACCACGGTTATTACCGAAGCCGGAACCGCGGAAGGATTTAATGCGCACTATCTGACGAATATCGCATCGACCACACTTTCGGGCGGAGATACCATCGGTTGGACGACGCGTGCGATTGAGCTGAATGAACGGAAAAGTGTATCAAACACGGCATATTTTGGTAATGAGGTATTCATCACCTACGACGCATCACTCGGCGGTAGCGATTCGACTGTCGTTCCTAAGCAACTGCGCACCATCGAGTACGAACTCGGCAGCACTACCGAAAATGTCTCGAAAGCAAGCGGAGTCATTTCCTATTTCGGTTCTGCGACTGGTACCACAAAGGTGATTGCAGGGTCGCAGCCCATCGTCATTCCCGGATCGAATATTCGCGTGGTCAATGCATATCTTGAGCTCGGATTCTATCAGACGCTCGGCGTGAATATAACCGGGCTCGATGTGTTCATCGATGCGGCGAATTCGTCTTCGGCTGGAACCGATGCTCCGGTCGGTGAAGCAACTGCAGTGGCACTGAATGGTAGTAGTGGTGCGGTGAACAAGTACGTGAAAGGCACGCACGATGTGACCGCATTTTTCTCGAATCAAACTGATGCACAGTGGACTTCCGGAGTCGGAGTGACCGCCGCCGCATCGACCACGTTTTCTGCGGCCGGTACGCGCGTACTCACCTCGATGCGTCTTATCATCACTTATGAATCTGATTACAATCTGGTCCCGCATACCGAAGTAAAGACCGTGCGTTTCCCGCTTGCATCGACCGTGGCAGGAGATATCGGTACCAGGCAGAGCAGTTGTGCGGCTGCGACCACCTGTAGTTTTACTTACACTGCAAATATTCCTGATGCGGTCGCAGACGGCGATATCCTCGATGTGCACTTTGAGCTCCACGGTTACATCAGCTCGGGCGCGGCAGCGGCATCGATACAGATGGGTATCCGCGGCGGCACTGCATCATCATCACCCTTTAATACCGTCGAAGCAGTTGCCGACGACAATGAAGAAGATCTGCTTTACGAACCCGCAGTTGGTGCACCCGATTTCCAGCGCAATACACAACAGACACTCGATGTCTTGACTGCGGGCAATGCAGTGACCTTGCTCGGCGGGGAACTCGTCGTGACCTATCGTTACTCGACAGGCGCAACCAGTCAGGCGGAGACCGTGCGCTATTTCATGAATCAAAATCTAGCGGCAGGAGGTGTCGCAACTACGACTATCGCAAGCACCACAGTGCCCATCAGCAACGGCGGTATGTCGGTCAAAAATGTTTGGTACCGCATCCACACAGCACCGATGATCACCACAAATCTTGTGGTCGGCAGCGAGGTGGCGACTACTACACAGCGATTCGCGGTCTACGCATTCACTGCCGCAAACTCACGTACCGGTAATTCACCGACCATCATTCATGACTTGTCGCAGGACGCTACTAAATTCTGGAGCGCCTCGACGACCGTGCTCGGGGGAGGAGTGAAATCGACCGTCACCAATGCTCCGGTTGGCGTCGAAGCATTCGTGACTTTCACATGGGCCGGATCACTTGCCGGCACGACCACGCGCTCAGTACTTTTTAATGCAGCACAGCAAGGTGTGTCGAATATCGCACAAGGAAGAAATAATCGCCCGCTACGTATCGAACTCCCCGAGGCTGTCACCAAAACCTATCGTAGTGCATATCTTGAGACCAACTACTCGCACTCGAGCGCCGGTGCTGCAGCAATAACTATCGGTACATTTGTCAGTGGCGTAAATGGTACGACCACAAGGATCACAGAGGTTGGCGACACAACGAGTTTTAATGCGTTGTATTTTTCCAGGATCGCATCGTCGACCTTTTCGACCACAGATACTATCGGCTGGAAGAAGCGTTACCTCGAGATCAATCAACAAAAGACAGTTGCGAATACGGTATATTTCGGAAACGCCGCAGTTATTACGTATGACGCTGTGCAGCAGTATAAATTCCCGAGCTTCACACAAAATCTTTATCGTTTCTATGTCGACAATGATGCGCTCACACCAAGTGACCCGTGGCCGCTTGGCACTACGAATCTCGGCGAGAATACCGAAGTGACTTCGTCGGATGGACCACTCCTCAACGGTTCAAGCACCAGAATCCGCATGTCATTCACTATCGCAACCACGACCATGCTTGCCTCCTCGACACAGTTCAAGCTGCAGTATGCCCCGCGCGTATCGACCTGTAGTGCAGTCGGCTCATGGAGTGACCTTGGTGCACCGGGCTCGGGTAGTATCATGCGCGGATACAATGCGACCCCAGCGGACGGCACGAATCTCACGACACTCCTGCTTTCCGCATCGACTCGTGCAGGACTGTATCAGGAGTCGAACAATACCGTCGCGAATCCCTTCGTGACCGCTATTGCAGAAGACGTTGAATATGACTGGAATGTACAGAACAACGGCGCCGCGACCGATACGCCATATTGTTTCCGCATGGCGAAGTATGACGGAACCCTCTTCTATAGTTATCCTCCGACCTCATATCCGACCATGATGACTGCGGGGTATGTTGCAGAGCAAAAGAATTGGCGCTGGTACAACGACGAGACCAACGAGACTCCGGTCACCGCACTCGCGGCGGAAAATACCGCACCGATAGACATTGCAAACACCGACATCATCAAGTTGCGTGTGACGGTAAATGAAGCGAACGGCTCAAACGGTGTCGACGAGAAATTCCGTTTGCAATTCTCGACGGTCTCCGACTTCACTTCTGGTGTAACCGAACTTGCGAAGATAGCTGATTGCACACTTGCCTCACAGTTCTGTTATGCGAGCGGTGTTGATGCCGATGACGACCCGATCTCAACCCTCGTCCTCACCGACTCTACCGCAAAAGGCAGACACAATGAGATTGCCACGAGTACCTCGACCATGGACCCGCTTGCTTCAACTCCCACTGAATTTGAATACACTATCGAACAACTCGGCTCACAACTCAATATTACGTACTATTTCCGGCTATGGGATAATGTCCACAACCGAGCGGTGTCTTTAGCAACCGGCGAATCATATCCGTCACTTGCGACACAGGGCGCGGCGGTCTCACTCTCTTCCGCCTCCATCTCCTCGGGAGTCACTACTGCCGGTATCACGACCGATGTTGCGACCACTCCGACGAGTGTTCCGTTCGGGACCATTCCCATCGGTACCTCCGGCGTAAAAGCTGCACAGCGCTTCACTATCACGACTGATGCACCACAGGGTTACAGCATGTTCCTTAGATCAAATGCCTCTCTTGATTCTCAGTATGCCACTTCAGTCCGCGATGTCATCTCTACCAACTCCGCACCCTTGCCGTGGGCGAGCGCATGTCTTTCTAGTGCATCAGGATGCTGGGGTTACCACACGACCGATGCCTCGCTCTCGGGTGGATCGACCCGTTTCGTCGTTAATGATACCTACGCGCAGTTCTCTACCACAAGCATGGAAGAGGTACTGTACAACGCGGGTCCCGTCACAAATGACGTCAACGATATCATTTACCGCGTCGAAGGGCATCAGTGGCTATCTGCCGGAGCATATACAACTTCCGTACAATATATTCTTGTCCCCATCTTTTAATCACCACTATGTCATATAATAGAAGACAACCGATGCAACACTTCTTCACACCGAACTTCCTCGTGCGTTTTGCCGTGCTCATACTCGCCGGCATCTTGCTTACGCCGGACGTGTCATACGCAGCGAGCTCGTTTGTCGCGACGCCGGTGGTCATCGACGGTAAGGGTAAGCAACGTGAGATATTACGATATAGCGTTTCGGTGGAGAATACCACTAAGCATCTGGTCAGTATCTATCCGTGGGTCACCGATACGGACACCAAGGTCGGACAGGAAGGAGCAAGTGATCTCCAAGGTTCGACCGACAAAGAGCTCGCTGCATCCTTGGCACGCTGGATAGAAGTTACTCGCGGCTCGGTCGATCTTCTCCCGGGTGAAAAGAAAGATGTCTCTATAACGGTACAGATCAATCTGAATGCCAAGCCGGGGATGTATCATGCTGCCATCCATCTCTCCTACGGAAGCACGAGGGCAGACGCAGAGAAGAATCTTGCCGACAGTACCGACGTGAATATGAATATCGAAGTACTCGAAGATATCAACGAGCGCCTCCAGCTTTCAAACTTCGTCCCATTAAAAAATATTTTCTCGGGTGACGAGGCGGACTTCAGCTATAATATCGAAAATATCGGTAATCGCGGACTTATCCCTCACGGCAAAGTACGTATCTATGACCGTAGGGGAGTCGAAGTCGCAACCGTCGACGCCAACAAGGACGGTAAAAAACTCGAACCCTTGACCCATCAGCTCCTCTCATCGGTCTGGTCCTCAGGCAGTGAATTCGGTCGTTACAAGGCGATGCTTGATCTCGAGTATGGAGGTCACGGCACACTCCAAGATACCGTGTTCTTCTGGGTTATCCCATGGAAGAAACTGCTCGGCATGTTCATGACCCTGATGATCATTTGTGTGGTGGTCGCTATCGGACTGCATTCATACGCAGAGGAACAGCGCGGTCGCCGCCGTCTCGTACCGGCACTGGCGGGAGGGAAGAGAAGAAACATCTTCAGATCACTCGGGATCGGCAGGCGCAGTGATGATGAGGCATACGAAGAAGTCGAACCGGAAGACGAGAGTGAAAGGGAAGAATTACCGGAAAGACGACGAGTAGTGAACGAATTACGCGAAGTAGAGCTTCCAAAGCCGGTACATACGCGTTCACATATGCGAGCGGATGCTGATGCGGGTGCACAGGTATCACTCAGAGAACGTTCACATGATCAATCGTCATCGCATCAGGTGGTACTCGGTAAACATGAACCCCCACGACCTTCGCCGCAACATATCGTTAACCTCAAACGATAAACAATACGTTATGATGCCCACACTCAAACATATCTTCCTCACACTTGCCCTATGCACTGCGATGGTATTCCCGTCTTCTGTATTCGCAGCGACGAATTCCGACACACTTGCCATCACCCTCACTCCGCCGTTATTCCAGGTCACGCAGTCACCTGGAACTGACTGGAAAAGCCTTTTACGGGTAGTGAACTCAAACCCCTACGATATTACGGTCAATGTGAAGATCCAAGATTTTCATCCCGACGGAGAGACCGGAAACCCGCAGTTCGAAGAGATCCCAAAGTCGGCACCCGGCGATCCTCATCGTATGTCGGGGTGGATAGATGCGCCGACCGGCAACATTACCATCACGCACAGTACCACCGCAGAGATCCCGTTCACTGTACATGTGCCGGAAGGAGCAGACCCCGGCGGGCACTATGCTGCGATCATTGTCGGTACGGTCGCCGCACAGACACAAGGTTCAGGCTCCGGAGTCAGTTCGGCCATTGGCTCACTTATCTTCCTGCGTGTACCGGGAGAAGTGGTTGAAAAAGGGGTGATACGCGATTTTTACGCACTGAGCGAAATAGCGCAAAATACCGACGAGACATTCATCATGCGTTTTGAGAATCAGGGGAATGTACACCTCATTCCGCAGGGCAATATCGAGATAACCAATATGTGGGGCAAGGTGCGCGGCAAGATGGAGATAAACCAGTCAAACACCTTCGGTAATGTACTCCCGAGTTCAACCAGAAAATTCGAGTTCAGATGGCAAGGAGAGTCGAGTCCGTTCGAGGTCGGTCGATACAAAGCAGTCGCAGCACTCGTCTATGGTCAAGACGGAAGGCAGACAGTGTATCGCACGGTGTATTTCTGGATAGTCCCATGGAAGCCGGTCGCAATGATCCTCGGCGGGATCTTCCTCTTCTTCTGGTTCATTTCATGGTCAGTGAGACGTTACATCAAGAACGCGCTTGCCTTTGAGCGACAATGGATGGAAGCGAACGGTATGCATGTTCCTCTAGCCGGCGCGGTGAAGAATAATGATGCGGAGAGAAATGTCACCAAGCCAGCAAGAGAGAAGGAGACAGCGGTCATGACATTCGCAACGCTCAAGCGTCCACTAACACTGAGTGCAGTAGATATGCGTGCAGGCAGTAGTGCTCGTAAAGTACAAGCGAGTACAAAAAAGACCGCGACAGGAAGTCAGGCAAAGCAGATCTCTCCTCGCACGAACGGATCTGTCACGCTCACGAAATGGCTCAAGCATAATCGCAGGGTGGTGTTTTTTATGGCAATTGTCATCGTTGGATTTTCACTCATCGGCTGGTATTTTGTCGAAGTATTTCAGAACGAGCGCTCCTATCATATAGAGCAAATACGGCCCAAATGATACAAGTTAAAAAAACAGCTCAACCGAGCTGTTTTTTTGGATTATGAAGAAAATGGGTGATTATTATTCCGGCTTCATACTGTGGATAAAAAAGCCATATTTTACGGCTATCCACCTCTATTTGTGGGTTATCCACAGTTACCCACTTTATAGGCACCTTTTTTCAACAGCTACGATATAATAATGGAGGTGTAAATAAGAACGTTCATCATCGATAAAAAACGATATGAATAAATTCTGACAAACATCATCTGGGCAAACAGAATACCATTCCGTTGTTGTCATCAAGGTCGAACGAATTTCACTATATAGTTACCATGGGTCCCACCCCTTTGTAACACGAAGATCACCGTCGTCATGATCTCCGATCTCTCACAGCTATTACTATATTAGCCTGGTTTTTTTTATGAATTCTATTAGCTCTTTTCGCAGACTCTCACGAGCAAAGCAGATTGCTGCAACGCTCATCCTGAGTACCCTTACGTGGGCGCTTGGAGTGCCGCTCTTGTTTCAAACAGCATCAGCAGCGCAGCTCTCGTCTATTAGTGCAACTGCATCGTCGTCGGTACCGCTTGCAGCTACCAACTACATGGTTAAGTACACTGCTCCAAATACAGTGACAGTCGGTCAGACCATCACCGTCACATTCAGTTACGGTAACGGTGGCGGTACAAACGAATTCGACCTTACAAATCTTGTGACGACCGATATCACCGGAACAGGTATCAGCGTGCTCACCGGCGCTTGCGGTGGTGCGACTCCTGATCAAGTAGCACTCGCCGGTGGTGGTGCAGGTATCGTCAATGCAGTAGGTAACAGAACCGTGACTTTTGTTTCCTGCGGTACGGTTTCTGTTGGTACAAAGACTTTCAATTTTGGAAATAGTCATGTCATCAACCCGACTACTGTCCAGTCATACAAGGTCCGCATTGCGGGTACTGCTACCGATCAAGGTATCACTATGGTCGCTATTGTGAACCAAGTCACCGTAACTGCGGTCGTCGATACCTCATTCACCTTCACGGTCGCGGGTGTTGCATCAGGCCAGGCAGTAAACTCGACAACAACTTCGACAACAACAAGTGCAGTCGCTATCGGCTTCGGAACACTTGCTCCGGGCGTGATAGTCACCGGTGCACAAGACCTGACAGTGACCACCAATGCACAGAATGGTTTTATTGTGACCGTGCATGAAGATCAAAATCTCTTGTCATCGAACGGTGCCGACATTGATCTCTTCAAAGATGGCGCAGCAACAGCTGTCCCTGTGGTATGGACAGCACCAGCAAATACACTTGGCAACGAGTCGACCTATGGTCATCTCGGTGTGACCAGTGATGATGCTGATCTCAATGGTGCCGAATTCACCTCAGCGGGAGGAAACAAGTGGGCAGGTAACTTCTACGCTACTGCTACCCGCGCTATCTTCTCGAATACCGGTCCTTCAGACGGAACGACTCAGAATGTAGGTAAGGCACGCGTTGGCTACCAGGTGCAGGTATCTGCCCTCCAGGAAGCAGCGACTGACTACACCAATCATCTGATCTACGTTGCGACTCCTGTGTTCTAGAGACGGATAACAGACTGACATCAGAACGATATCAGACTGACAACACAGAGAATTCTACCTTCCTTTGTCCGGATGGTGCACATAGTGCGCACAAAACAGAGCCAACTCAAGGGCTCTGTTTTGGCATTTCGCCATATATTGAGTGAAGGGGAGAGCTTTCATCGCAACTGAGGAAGTACATCACTCTGGTAACCGGTTATATTATCGGGGATAAGGCGCTAGGCAATCTTGGTATTGATTCGCTATAATGTAGGCACGTATTTATACATAGTAATCACTTGAACCGCTTCGTCGCGGGACTGAAATCTCTTATGCTTTCTCACCCTAAATTGCTCGCCCTATCCGCTACGCTCGCGTTTCTTGCTTTCATCCTGCCTGCGCAAGTGTCCGCACAGCAAGATATCGGTTTTAAGCTTTCCCCGACAACCATCGAAGACAAGGTAGATCCGGGAATGGATAAGGACTTCATCCTTAAAGTGCAGAACGTCGGACAGACGGCAGCAGTGCTGTACCCGTCAGCGCAGAACATTTCCGGCATCGGCGCCGACCAGCATCCGATATATTCGACCGTCAAAGATCCTGAGGGCTATGAGCTGGCATCATGGATAACATATCAGGAGAGTCAGCTCACACTTGAGCCGGGTGAATCAAAGACACTACACTTCACTGTGCATTTCCCAAAAGAAGCGCATCCCGGATCGCACCTCGCCGGCATTTTTCTCTCAGATAAGCCTTCAGATCGACAGGCAACCGGAGCGACTATCGGTATTCAGATCGGATCGATTCTCAACTTTCAGGTCGCAGGACAGATAGTTGAAGATACGCAGATCCGCGAGTTCTACACCTCAAAGACGGTGTATGGTTCAACTCCGGTGCCGTTCACGGTAAAACTTGAGAATCGCGGCAACGTACTCTCACGCCCGCGCGGACTTATCGACATCACGAATATGTTCGGACGAAAAGTAGATTCCATTCTGGTCAATGAAACGAATGCCGGAGTATTCCCACAGGGAACAAAAATATTCAATGTCTCGTGGGAGCCGGGAGATCTGCAGTTTGGACGCTATGATGCAGTCGTCGCACTCGCCGTCGAAGGCAGTCAGGGGACAGTAACCCTTTCGCGTTTGGTACAGTTCTGGGTCTTGCCAATGAACATCATTGCGCCCGCCTTGGGAGTACTCCTGTTCTTCATTCTGCTCCTCTACATACTTATCCGCATGTACGTGAAGCGCCAGCTTGCCGGTGTCCGCTCAGGACGCAGACGCGAATCACAGGGCCTCTCGAAGCTCGCGGCAATAACAATTGCACTCCTTATCGCGATCATCATTGGGTTTGCCATCCTGTTCTTCTACTTCGGCTAGAGAGGAAGAAATGAGAGAGCCTTGCTCTCTCATTTCGGCCGAACGACGCCGAAGCAAGAAATTTCCCAAGTGAATCTTGGCTTGGGAAAATTTCTTATCTTGGGCAAGCTTGCAACTCATTTCGACCGAGTGACGTCAAAACAACAAAATCCCATCACGGTCTTCCGTGGTGGGATTTTGTTACTTCAGTTCGCTAAGTGAATTTCATATTTTGGTTCGTTACTATAATTTCACTATAGCCTGGTATAGACTATACCCATGTGGATAAAAAGAATCTCAATTTGCGTGCTCGCATTCCTTATGTTGGCTACTGCGTATAATTTATACCCTGAAACTCCGCTCCCACCAGGTAGCGTCGTCGATCATCTTGTTGTCTCAAAAACAAATCATACAATGAGGGCATATGGGGGAGGGGTACTTCTGAAAACCTATACGATATCCATCGGACGCGGTGCCTGGGGTATGCATGACCGCGAGTCGAACATCACTCCCACAGGGTCATACAGCGTGAGTAAAATGGCAGTTAGCTCATTTCATAAAGCTCTTCCAATATCCTATGGTGACGAGATAGAGATCCATGGACTACACAACCATCTTGGTTTCATCGGCAAATTTCAGCGTGTGATCGACTGGACGCGCGGATGTATCGCGCTCACTGATCCGGAGATAGACGAGCTGTATACAGCAGTCGCTACAACTACCACCATTGAGATAAGTGAATGAGCACGCCTCTAGTGCTACAATGATATAAATGGACAAAGTCGTTCTCAAACCAAGGGGATCAAAGGAGAGTACTCCTGTGCGAAGACATACTGATCATGGTGTGCATATTGTGCATGGCACGGAAAAGCAGTCTCATCCTGGACCAAGGTCGCCGCTTCGGCGAAAGAAAAGCAACAACTCACTCGTACGCGGTACTATTGTCACTATTGGTGCGATGCTCCTCACGGTCGCAGTCATCAAGGCGAACGATACCTTCAGTGCTCCCAAAGATCAGCTTGCGGGAGTAGCGGGAAGTGCGAAAGATGCACGCTGTCCCGCGGATATGGCGTACGTCTCAGATTCAGGCGGTGGCTTTTGCATAGATAAGTTTGAAGCGTCGCCGTCAAAGAACTGTCCATTCGTTGACCCGCAGAATCAGCTGGAGTCGAATGCGAATCTCACTCAACCGCTGTGCGCACCGCTTTCGGTGGCAAATGTCGCGCCATGGACGAATGTGCCGGAGTCGCAGGCGATGGAGCTGTGCGCGCGTGCCGGCAAGCATCTCACGAAGAACGGCGAATGGTATCGTGCATCACTCGGCACCCCGGATGATACCGGTGATGCGACCGGCTGTGTACTCGGACGTATTGCCGCAAGTCATGCAGAGAAGACAGGCACACACAGCCTTTGCGTCTCATCGTCGGGTGCGTACGATATGGTCGGTAATGTCTGGGAATGGATGGATGCGAACGTTACCGAAGGAAGCTATGCGGGAAGAAAACTTCCGGGAGAAGGATACGTCGCTGAGGTCGATGTAGACGGTGTGCCGACCCGAACCTCCACTTCGTCGCAGGCGGTGTTTCATAATGACTATGCATATCTCAAGCTCGACGGGATCACCGGCATGATGCGCGGAGGATTCTGGAATCTGACCGATAAGGCCGGTACCCTCGCGGTGAACACGACTATCCCGACCTCATTTATCGGCGCTGCGGTCGGCTTCCGCTGCGCCAGGTAGCACGCCAGAAGCACAAAGTACTCCTGCACAACATCCTTTCTCGTCATTGTAAAATGACCTATAATTGAGCATATGGAGCCTTTGCATACCCGATCAAAGAAGAAAGTAGCGATGCAGTATCTCGCACTGGTATTTGCTGTTGTCTTCACGACTGAGATAGCCTCCGGGAACATCCCGCTCAGATCATTTGCGCTCTCTGCCTACCAGAATTTGGCAGACGTCGCCGCACTTTCAGCTGCAATAGAGCCGACTCCGGTCAATATGCTCGCACAGCAATTTGATCTCAAAGAAAAAGAGCTGACGGCACGTGAAGCGGAGCTGCTCGAGCGTGAGAAACAGCTTGATGCGAAATATCAAGAATCGATCGACTCGAATCGTCGCCTCACGCTCTATGTGCTTGGCGGTGTCACGCTGCTTCTTGTACTGCTTATCTTCATGAACTTCTACTACGACATCAAGCGCGAAGAAGAGCGTGAGCGTAGCCTGATAAAACATGAAGGTAATGCACCGAGTCCTACGGCATGAACCAGCGCGTCGTTCTAAAACCCAAAGTCGCCGCCAAAAAGAGAAAGAAGAAGTCGTCCCTCTGGAAAGGCTTGCTTGTCGTATTGTTCGCGACAGGACTCACCACGCTTGCCATCCATGCGAGTGATATATTCACCATACCGGGCACCTCACTGTTCGCAGGCGTTGGAGCGTCCGGCGGCACCGAGCACTGTCCGCCCGAGATGGCATACGTTTCACAAGCGGGAGGTGGGTACTGCATCGACAAGTATGAAGTATCCGCAGGAGATCAGTGTTCGTTCGTACAACCTGCAAGTGAAATAGAGACAGGCGCAAATATGAGAAATGCGCTCTGCACCGTCATGTCAGTCAAAGCAAAGCAGCCGTGGGTGAATGTTCCGCTTCAGGATGCGCTTGCTATCTGTGCCAAAGCAGGGAAGCGGCTCCCGACCAACAAAGAATGGTATCGTGCGGCGCTCGGCACACCCGATGCGGTAAGTGAAGAGGGTGCAAGCGACTGCGCGCTCGCGCGCACCGGGCAAACAAATGCCGACAACACCGGTGCTAATCCCAAGTGCATTTCGTCGTACGGTGCATACGATATGGTCGGCAATGTCTGGGAGTGGGTGGACGGCAGTGTGGTGGACGGCAGCTATCAGGGTAAGATGCTTCCTGGTCAGGGATCTGTCGCCGGCGCAGATGTTGACGGAGTGCCGACCGAGACGGCAACAAGCGCGGTGAGCGCGTTCGGGAGCGACTATTTCTTCATCGACAAGTCAGGTACGCGCGGCATGATGCGCGGCGGATTCTGGTCGCTCAAAGAGAAGGCAGGACTCTTTAGTGTGAATGCCACCATCCCCACATCATTTGTCGGAAATGCGGTCGGCTTTCGTTGTGTAAAAGATGCGCAGTAGTCACACAATATTGATACGGTATCGTTAGGGGCTGTAGTATAATGATCTCATGAGTTCGCTTGGAAAGATGTTCGGTTTAGGAGTGCTTTTCATAGGCACGGCGCTTGCTGCGACGCTCGTATTTCCCGCGAAAAGCGAGGCGGCAAACTTGGCATTCGTCAGCGACCTTATCACTGATTCGACGCCGTCAGCGACCACCACACACACCATCACTTTCACCGTATCAACTCCAGTTCCCGCAAACGGACAGATGGTAATCATTCCTGAAGCGAATGCCGGAGGGGTGTTCACGGTGCCCGCAGGTATGACAGTAGGGGATATCGAATTCGATGTTTCTTCAGGCGGCGGGCCGTTCACTCCGCGTTCGCTTGCTGCCGCACAAAGCGCGACCGACGACGGCGTGACATTTGTCACCGGCGCAAACGGCACGATCTCCATTACACTCGCTTCTGGTGTACAGGGACTCCTCACGAGCGATCAAGTGAAGCTTGTTATCGGCGGGCCGCTTACCGGACTTGTCTCTCCGGCAGTGCAGAGCTCGTATCGCGTACGCATCCGTACCTATGATGCGACGAGCGCACCACTTGATATCGGTACTGCAATGATAGCGACAGTCAATCGCGTGACCACCACCGGCCGCATCGAAGTCATCCTCCCGGTGCGTTATAACGGGCTGCCTTCAGGACTCTTGCCGGGTGCGACCACGAACGTCTTGGTCTCTCTTAATACAGACATTCCCGCATTCTGTAAGTATGCCACCACTTCAGGTGTGGACTTTTTTGCGATGTCATCCACGACGATATTCCTCGATGCCAACGGACTGCTCCTTCATTACATTGAAGTACCCGTTTCGGAAAATAATATTTTTACCTATTACTTGCGCTGCCGAAATGCTAATGGATTTCCGAATACGGACGACTATCTTATTTCGTTCGAGATCGGTGTGAAGCCGAATGCGTCGTCTACTCCACTACCGCCTCCTCCACCACCCCCACCACCGCCATCACCCTCGGGACCTTCGGGGGGAGGCGGGGGAGGTGGCACCTTTCTTCAGACGGGTAGCGTCACCATTTCCGGCTCGGGTATTCCGGGCAGTGCGCTGGTGATACTCAAAGACGGCAAGATCGAAAGGGAAGGCGCCATTTCGGTACTCGGCACCTTCTCGGAAGATTTTAATAATCTCCAGCGCGGCACCTATACCTGGGGCGCATATATGAAGGACCCCGATGGTAAACTCACGAGCACCTACAACTCAACCATCTATCTTATTGCAAAGACCAACAACGTGATCGCACCGGTGTATCTTTCGCCGACCATCAAAGCGGTGAAGACCACCGTCGACATCGGCGGTGATGTTGAGATCTCCGGTTACGGTATCGCACTCACGCCGGTCTTGGCCATCATGAACAAGCAAGGAGATGTGCTCAATTCAAAGATAGTGACCGCCACCACCACTGCAAACGGCAACGGCTCGTGGAAGATGAAGCTCTCGACTGCTGGGCTTGTCAAAGGTACATACGAAGTGAAAGTGCAGTCGCTTATCGGCAAGCATGACCAAAGTACGTTCAGTCCGGTGCTCTACATCGGCGTCGGACAGAGTCCTAACCCAAATTTTGGCAACCGCTCCGACCTCAATCATGACGGCAAGGTGAACCTGGTCGACTTCTCGATACTTCTCTTCAACTGGAAGGGGAGTGATTCGACGGCGGATATCAATCAGGATGGGACGGTGAATTTAGTCGACTTTTCTATCATGCTCTCCAA